>JAGNOY010000095.1 GCA_017989935.1 Chitinophagaceae bacterium | reverse complement strand
TATGATCAGCGTCACGCATAATTTGGTCATCATGTTCAACAACAATGACTGTATTGCCAAGGTCTCTAAGTTTTTTTAATACGCCAATCAAACGTTGGGTATCTCTGGCATGTAAACCGATAGATGGTTCGTCAAGTATGTATAAGCTATCACTCAAATTACTTCCTATCACACGCGTTAATTGAATACGCTGACTTTCGCCGCCACTTAAGGTATTGGCAGTTCTGTTTAAGGTTAAATAATTTAGACCTACATCTAATAAAGTTTGCAAACGTGTTTCAAGTTCTGTAATCATGCGTTTTGCAATGGTTTCATCATGTGCATTTAACTTAAGATTTTTTAGCCAAAGCATCACTTTTTCTACGGGTAAATTTAATAAGGTGCCTATATGGGTATCCTGAATTTTTACATAAAAAGCATCTTCACGAATTCTGGCTCCATGGCATTTTGGACAAATGGTTTTGCCTCTATATCGAGCTTGCATCACACGATATTGCACCTTGTATAAGTTTTCAGCTACCATATTAAAAAAGGCATCTATGCCATGCGGACTTTTAAAAAGTAAGTCGTATTGAGCTTCGTTTAATTCTCGGATAGGTTTATGAATGGGAAATTTATCTTTGGTCTCGAAAATAAATTTTGTTTTCCATTCACTCATTTTTTCTCCGTTCCAACAAGCTACTGCACCTTCGAAGACAGAGAGATTTTTGTTAGGAATAATTAAGTTTGGATCAATGCCCAATACCATGCCAAAGCCTTCACATTCTGGACAAGCACCATAAGGGTTGTTAGAAGAAAAGAAATTTGGAGTGGGCTCTTCGAAGCGGATACCATCAAGTTCAAATCGATTGCAAAAGTGACTGACTTTTTTTTGATCTATATCAAGATATAAATCACCATTGGTTTCATCAAAAGCCACTTGTAAACTATCTGCCAAACGATGAAGTTCATCAGGTTCAAATTCTTTGACAATCAATCGATCAATAAGCACATATGTTTTTTCAAATTCAATCTCAATATTTTCTTCTGCAAGTAAATCTTCTATTTGAAGTGTTTCTTTATTTGATGGGATGTAGAGCCTCGAGAAACCTTTATGTAAAATATCTTCGAGATAGTAGCGCAGATTTTTTGATGCATTTTCTGGCAAGGGGATGATCAAATGTAGGCGTGTTCCCATAGGCAGTTTCTGCACAAAATTCACCACATCACTCACTTCATCTTTTCGTACTTCTTGTCCACTGATAGGGGAATAAGTCCTTCCAATTTTGGCAAACAATAATCGCAAATAATCTACAATTTCTGTCATAGAACCAACGGTAGATCTTGGCGTTCGCGCAGTTACTTTTTGTTCAATAGCAATAGCTGGACATAAACCTTCGATTAAATCTACATCGGGTTTCTGCATGCTGCGCATAAATTGTCGAGCATAAGAACTTAAACTTTCTACATATCTGCGCTGACCTTCTGCAAATAAGGTGTCCATGGTTAAGGAAGATTTGCCAGAGCCACTTACACCAGTAACTACAATAAGTTTATTATGCGGAAAAACAACGTTGATGTTTTTCAGGTTATGCATTCTTGCACCTTTTACCTTGATGTCGAGGTCTTGTTTTGCCATAAGAGATGCAATTTAGGTTAAGCCTAGTAAAAGATAAAATGATTTAGTTTATATAAGATTGGATTCTTTTGTTGTCGGCCCCTTTGCTAGCTTCGGCTATTGGGCGTTGGCACCATTCATCTGTATCACATTGCTGAGCTTTCAAACTTATGGCCTTCTATGTTTACATTGTCACGTCATAAAATAGGTTGACCAAAAATTAAGCATTTTAGTAAACATTGGAACACCAAAAAACGAAGTCCAGTTCAAAAAGATCAGGCAGAGAAGTCAGTTTTGACTTCAAATTATCTGTCATTAACGAAATGCATCATAGTTTAATTTCTGTAAATTATGCATTTAAAAAACTGAGACCCTTATCATAATGTGATTGCAGAACGAATTAAAGTTATTTTAAAGTAATTCATTATTTTGCCTGAGAGAATACATTCATAAACAAAGATAGTTATTAGTTAGATTTAACAGCAACCAAAGATGAATTGGCGAAGAGGGTTGTAGTTTGACCACTCGTTACCGAAGCAGCATTTATGCTACATGTTCCACCGGTTCCTCCGCAAACAATAGTAAAAGTTAGTCTATCAGGTGCCGGGGTATTCGCAACGGTATGAACAGCGGTTGTGGTTAAGGTATTAATGGCTGTAATACGTTGATGACTTAAAGTAGTAAGAGCTGATGTTGATGAGAATAACCAACCTTCTACAACAGAACCTGCCGGTGCGGCTATTGCATATTTTACGCCACCTGTACTTGAACTTTGAGCAGTGATCATTACATCTACTATCCATACTTCTCCAGCTGCCATGGTAAAGGATAAATTAGTTGGATTAGATGTAATTGCCGTTGTGGTGAAATTACCGTTTAATCTGGTGTTTGGAGCGCCCGTTATATCACTATTTAATAAAGGAGAAGAAACAAAATTAGTTCCGTTGCCGCGTAGGTAAGTTCCTGATGGGGCAGCACCTGCTATCTTAAAACCGTTTGAATTTATAGTACCTACTACATCTAATGTGTTGGCAGGTGTTGTGGTTCCAATACCCACATTACCTCCATTATTAAATAGGTTACTTGAGTTTGTTATCCATGAAGTGCCATTCCAATAAGGGGTGTTACCTGCTGCTGCGCCTGGATTTAAGCCAGATGCTCCTTGTATGCCTTGAGGACCTTGTAGACCTGTTGCCCCTGTTGCACCCGTAGCGCCAATTGGCCCTTCTGGACCTACCCCTACCGTAAACCAACCAAGGGATGTATTTACTGTTGTCATTTTTGTTTTAAAATACAAATCAAACTGAGAATATCCAACTCCATCAATATAGCTAATACCTGCTGTATATGGAGAGTAGCTCACATATTGTAACGTAAAGTTTTGATTGAAAGTTGGCTTTTTTATTTCAAAGGTATAGGTATTGCCTGCGGTAAGGGAGGGTGGATATGCTAGTCTAATTTCTTTTTCATTATATTGAGGGCCAGCTGGAAAATTAATAGTTTGGGTGGCTAAAACTTCGCCTCCAAGACCTTCACCGCTGTAGATGACTAATGTGCATAAGCCGCCGAAGAAGACGCCATTGTGCATTACCGAAATAGAATACAAAGTACCTGATACTGAAGGCACAAAAGATTGTCCAAGATTTTGCTGGAATGCACCAGATCCTGTTATTAATAATTGCGTTTGGTCAATCACTGATGTGGACGAAGAACCTATAGTATAAGCCTCGATGGCATTAAGTGTGGTGTTCTGTATTAACATGCCTGGTGTGGGTATAAGTGCATTACGCTGGTTAGTAGTCATTCGGGGTAAGAGCACGGCACCGGTGGTAGAGGTTACGTCAAGCGCTGCGCTGGTGTTGGGTGTGTTGGTTCCAATACCCACATTGCCACCATTATTAAATATATTGCTTGAGTTAGTTATCCACGATGAGCCATCCCAATAAGGAGTATTGCCTATTGATGTACCATTAGTTAATAAACCTGTTGGACCTTGTGGACCAGTAGCTCCATCATTTCCATTTGCTCCTGCGGGGCCAGTTAATCCTATCGGACCTTGTGGGCCTGTTGGACCAGGTAATCCCGGCACATCAGCTGTTTTAGCATGTAATGCATAAGGCACGCTCATGAATTGAGTAGTACCCATATCAGTATAGGAGTTGCCTCCTGTCGCATCCATCTCTACCTGAATAAATTTTGCATTGATGTCCCAACTAATGGTTGAAAATGTTCCGCTTACAACGGTCCCTTGTCCGATGTTGGCCGTAAACAAACCAAGTGCATTGGTGGTGGCGCTTTGTGTTTCTTGATAAACCAAAGTTCCAGCAGCCGTTGAATCGTGTATGCTGAAACGGAGTGAAATATTTTGGCTACTAAGAGGGCTCCCTGTATTGTCGCGTGCAACTGCTTGGTAGGGTATAGCTTGAGGGGTTTGGGCAAATGAATTGACAATTGAGAATTGACAATTGATCACTAAGATCAGCAGAATTAATTTTTTCATGGTTGTAGTATATATTTTATTTCTGAAATATGGTAAATTACTTTTATTTGGTTAGGTAATGGTGTTTAATTTTTATTCATCCTTTTGTTTTTACATTCCATTTTTACTTTCATTACTTTCGAATTCCAAATGAAGATAAAGCAAGCAATCAACAATTAAAAGCAAACTAATGAAAGTTGGCAAGGATCAACTTGGTGTTTAGATTTCTACAAAAAACACTATGCCCCCTAGCATGCGGCAATTACGCCATGACGACTGACTAGCTTTTCAACCTTCTTTCGCTTCATTAGCTTTGGGTTCTTCATCCATGCTTCCTGCCTTTATCTCTGCCGTTGCGCAAGCCATTATTTGTTTGGTGTAAGACACATTGCCATTTCCTTTTACTTGAAGTGCCTATGAGATAATCAGTAGGCCAAACTTATTCCTTTATTACTTTCATTTCAACGCGTCGATTTATTCTTTTTAAGGTCTCAGTGCTTTCATCTTCATTTATTTTTTTTGTGCCACCAAAACCTTTATATCGAAGTCTTTCAGGAGAAATGCCTTGTTCAACTAGGTAATCTGTTACCGCTCTTGCTCTTGCCACGGAAAGATTGTTCAATCCTGTATCCCAATCGTAGCCATCGGGCTCATCGGTGGTACAACATACGTGGCCTTCAAGTTGAATTTCAAGAGTAGGTTTTTGTTTCATGATGTTGACTACTTTATTTAATTCAGTAAAAGAAGATCTAAGGATACGATGAGAGCCGCCATCAAAAAGCAAGTTATTTAATACAATACTAGCGCCTGCTGTAAAATCTTCCTTCTTGAAATCTTTTCTTTCAATGTTGACTATTGGTGATATTTCTTTTACATTTTCTGGAAGCGGAATTTCTGGATAATACAAAGTCACCATGACCCTTCGATTCAAGCTTCTGTCTTTTTCGTTTGCATTATTATTTAAAGGTCTATCTTTTCCATAACCCAAGCAAGTCCTGATTTTATCTGAAGCAAGTCCATTATCCGTCAATAATTTTTTTACACTTGCCGCTCTTCTTTCGGAAAGTTGTAGATTGTAGAATTTACTGCCAATGCTATCACAATGTCCTTCTATGAGTACTTTTTGAATAGGGTAAGCATGCAGCATCTTCATAAGACCAATAAGCGATGAATCTGGAATATCTGATTTGTCATAATCAAATAGCACCCTATAGTGTAATTCTTGAGCACGAATCTCTTTTTGGAGGAGTGAGAAGCACAGCAATATCAACAGAAGTTTACTTTTCATGTGTCTAGTTCAAATATACAAGAGAATCAAGTAGATTTGCCCACAAATTTATGGACATGACACTTAAAAAACCTGCTGATACCCTCACAACCATGACTGAACTTGTATTGCCTAATGATACAAATACCTTGGGTAATCTCATGGGAGGGCGACTCATGCATTGGATGGATATTGCTGCGGCGCTTGCTGCCATGAGGCATTGCAGTTGTCCTGTGGTAACGGCTTCGGCTGACAATATCTCTTTCGAAGTTCCCGTGCGTTTAGGTAATTTAGTGACAGTCGAAGCTAGGGTCACTCGTGCATTTAGTACCTCTATGGAAGTCTATATTAAAGTGCATGGCGAAGATTTGCAAGCACAATATAAGTACTTGTCTAATGAAGCCTATATGACATTTGTAGCCTTAGATCCTAATGGTAAACCTCGAAAAGTACCTGAAATAGTTCCGGAAACAGAAGACGATAAACATAGATATGATGGAGCCTTGCGCAGAAGGCAGTTAAGATTGATTTTATCTGGTAGACTTAAGCCTCAAGATGCTACAGAACTCAAAAAGCTATTTTTTGATGATGTGGTGATTCATAAATAAGATGAACGAAGAAAATCAGCGTAAATTTTGCTCCAAATAAGGTAGGAAGAAACATTTTCGACCTAAAAAAGGAACAGTCCCCACTTGGAAAAGCGAAGACTGTTTTAATCCCTAACCAAATCAACCTATGAAAAAGAGTTAGAATAATCTTTATCGTGCAAATCTAATTTCTATTTCAAGAATAAAAAAATATTTTTTTTAGTCATGTATGATGTTGAATAAATCTTCAGTTGAAGGCAATGTCTTAATTGTAATTACCTGTTGTGGGTGTTGATTATGCTTGATTTGAAAAAAAAATTAAAAGTCAAAATTAACATACGCTATAGAGTTTATAGATAAAGTGACATTTTAATTAGGTGCGGCTGTTTAAGGCGCAAGTAATTGATTTAATGAAGTTTGAAGGAATTCTATGATCAATTAGTTCAATACATTATTCCATGTCTTTTCTAAAAGCTTGCATGATATTTACATATCAACGGCATTTTCAAATTCTGCCTCAACGTCCAAAGGATATGCGGCGGTATAATCCCTTTTTACGCTTCCTTGAATTTGAAGCGCCGGCGAGTTAACCATTAACCCCTAATAAAATTGAAATCAGTTTTAAAAATAATTCAAATTTGTCACCTAAAATAATGGGTTGTAAGAAGAAAACAGTAGGCTTTGATTGTATATTCACCTTTTATTATAATTTATCCTATATGTCAAGTCTAAAAAAAATGTGGTTGCCTTTGATTGCATGGCTAATTATGTTAGGTAGCTGTCAATCTAGTGATTCAAGTTCTTCTAGTGCAACTGATTCAAAAGAACTTAAGCAACTATTTCATGAGTATTGGGAAGAACGTTTGCAATTATATCCATTAGAGGCAACCGCCATTGGAGATAATCGATATAACGATCAGATGACTATTACTATAAGTGAATCTTTTAGAGAAAAAGCTAAAGCGTTTTACGAAAAGTTCCTTCAAAAGTCTAAAGCGTTTAAGTCAAGCTTAAATGATCAAGACGCTTTGAGTAAAGAAATTTTCGAATACGAAATGGAATCACATCTAAAAGAATACAATTTTCCTGCTCATCTGATGCCTATCAATCAATTTTGGAGCTTTACTTTAGAGTTTCCGCAATTAGGAAGTGGAGATGCCAATCAGCCTTTTAAGACTACGAAGGACTATGATAATTTTCTTAAAAGAATGGCCATTTTTCCTCACTGGATTGATACAGCCATTGACAATATGAAAAAAGGCATGCAGCAAGGCATTGTTTTACCTAAGGTGTTAGCTGCTAAAGTGATTCCTCAAATAAAGGG
>JAGNOY010000094.1 GCA_017989935.1 Chitinophagaceae bacterium | reverse complement strand
CATACTTTCTACGTCCTCTGGGGTAATATCATTCCCACGATTACCCGCATCAATTTGGTTATTGAAATTATCAGTAGTTCTTGCACTTTGAGGGTTCCCATTGTCATAAGGCACCCCATCAATAACTAATAGAGCTTGGTTGTTTCCAAAAATTGATGACCCACCGCGAATTACAACACGTGTACCGCTTCCTGGAGATCCTGAAGTATTTGTGATATTTACACCAGCCACTTTCCCTGCTAAGGCACTCAATACCCCACGATCTTGACCTTGGGTTAAATCATCGCCTTTTACCTGGGTAGTTGCATAACCTAAGCTTCTTTTTTCTCTAGGAATTGCAAGCGCTGTGACTAAAACTTCACCGATACCTCTTGTTTCCGTAGCCATTTTAACTGTCATACCATCCTGTGCAGATTTCTCGGCTGTCTTCATACCAATGGCACTTATAGTGAGGGCTGCTCCATCTTCCGTATTCAATTTAAAATTTCCGTTTAAATCCGTGACAGTTCCTTTGTTAGTCCCTTTCACGCGAATGGTTGCTCCAGGAATGGGTTCACCTTTCTCATCTAAAATCTTTCCTCTAATCGAATTCTGTGCTAATAAGGCTTGCAAGCCAATCAACAGAACAGTTAGCGTGAGTAATAGTTTTTTCTTCATGCTTTGTTTTTTAAGTTTAAAAATTAATTACCAAATCGTGATGTAAACATAATATTGTTATTTTTTATATACAAACTTTTTTAACAATAATTTTCATTTTAATTAACAATTTAAAATTTGATGCTATGATTTCTTATGTTGCTCTTTAGTTCAATGTTAGTTTAAGGATTTGGGCGGCACTCGTGCTTTTCGTTTCAATCCATCTCGTTTTGAAGAACGAGATGGGATTTCCACTACAATCACTGCCGCAATACAAACTTGTACTCGTCCCCTTTTTAAATACTAGCTACCTATTTTGATAAGCAATTTCTAATCCTAGTATACAATTTATCAAATAATAATTAATTATATGTTTCCTTTTTTATACTGATTATCAATGCATTAATACAACTTTCTGAATATTTATCTAAAATTGATTAGGAAAAGAAGCATCATTTTACTTACCTTCGCACTCCTTTTTAAAAACGATAAATATAAAATGAGACATTTAAGTTACAAAACACAGTTTGCAAAAAAAGAAACCCATAAACCAGAATGGTTTGTGATTGATGCAACGAACCAAACTGTAGGTAGAATGTGTACCAGAATTGCGTCTATCTTACGCGGAAAACATAAACCTACATATACCCCACATGCAGATGCAGGAGATTTCATCATCATTCTAAATGCTGATAAAGTCGTATTTACAGGTGATAAACTAAATCAAAAGATTTATTTAAACTTCTCTGGATACCCAGGTGGAAAAAAAGAAGAGACAGCAAAAGAACTTCTAGCCCGTAGACCAGAACAAATAGTTGAAAGAGCTGTTAAAGGCATGCTACCTAAAAACAAGTTAGGTCGTTCTATGTTCAAAAAATTATTTGTGTATGCAGGTTCTACACATTCACATGCTGCTCAAAAACCAACAGAAATAAAATTATAATTTAACTCAATTAAAATATCCTTCTAAAAAATGGAAAAACAAAAAAAAGCAATCGGTCGTAGAAAGGAAGCCGTAGCGCGCGTTTACCTTAGCAAAGGCAGTGGTGTTATCACTGTAAACGACCGTGATTACAAAGTATATTTCCCATTAATGTATTTACAAAATCAAGTAGAACTTCCGCTAAAAACGATTAATGCCTTAGACAAATACGATGTCAATGTAACTGTTGATGGCGGTGGAGCTAAAGGTCAAGCCGAGGCAATTAAGTTAGGTTTATCTAGAGCTTTATGTAATATGGATACTGAAATTCGTATTTCACTTAAACCTGCTGGATTACTAACTAGAGACCCTCGTTCTGTTGAGCGTAAGAAATTTGGTCATAAGAAAGCCCGTAAGAGCTACCAATTCTCTAAACGTTAATCTATCCGAATTTTTAAATTACATTTTCAAATTAATAAACACGATTTATATATATCATGTCAGACAATTCAACATTACATCAGCAGCTTTTAGAAGCAGGTGTTCATTTTGGCCACTTACGCAAAAAATGGAACCCAAAAATGTTACCTTATATCTTTGCTGAGAAAAAAGGAATTCATATCATAGACCTAAACAGAACAGTTGAAGGTTTAACAGAGGCTGCTGCAGCCATGAAACAAATTGCGAAAAGTGGCAAAAAAATTCTTTTCGTTGCTACAAAAAAGCAAGCCAAAGAAATAGTTTCTGAATGCGCAGAAAAAGTAAACATGCCTTACGTAACTGATCGTTGGTTAGGCGGTATGCTTACCAATTTCGGTACTATCCGTAAGAGTGTAAAGAAAATGCAAAGCATCGAAAAAATGCTTGAAGATAGCAGTATCAGCATTAACAAAAAAGAGAGATTAACGCTAAAGCGTGATAAAGATAAAATGGAAAAAGTGCTTGGAGGTATTTCAAACATGTCTCGTATTCCTTCTGCCATCTTTATGGTTGATATTTCTCACGAACATATTGCTTTATCTGAAGCAAAACGTTTAGGTATTAGCACTTTTGGTATGGTAGATACAAATAGTGATCCAAATAAAGTTGACTTCGCCATTCCTGCGAATGATGATGCAACTAAATCTATTGCTATTATCACAAACTACATTACTGCTGCTATTATAGAAGGTTTGCAAGAAAGAGAAAACGAAAAAGACAAAATGACTGAAGAAGATGATCAACAAAACGATCATCAAGATGAAGTAACATTTGACGAAAATGGAATTTCAACTTCAGATGACGGCAAAGAAAAAAATGCACCTCGCAAAAAAGCTAGTGGCACAAGAAGAACTACACCACAAAAAAAGTAGTTCCTCGCTTCTAAAAAAGCACATATTATTTCAAACACGGAACAGTAAAGAGTCACCTCATTACTGTTCCGTTGTTCATTAAAATTATTAATCAATTTAAATCTTAATATTAATCATGAGTGTAAATATTACAGCATCAGACGTAAACAAATTACGTCAAATGACAGGAGCCGGAATGATGGATTGCAGAAATGCATTACAAGAATCTAATGGCGATTTCGAAGCAGCCGTTGATTTTCTTAGAAAAAAAGGCCAAAAAGTTGCCGCTAAACGCAGTGACCGTGATGCCAAAGAAGGTTTAGTTATTGCTAAAACTACCGCAGATTCAAAAACAGGCATCATCATAAACTTGACTTCAGAAACAGATTTCGTTTCTAAAAATGAAGAATTCATTCAATTAGGATTAAGCTTTAGCGATGTAGCTATCGCTAATAATTGCAAGTCGTTAGAAGAATTAAAAGCTTGCTCTATTGGCAACATTACTGTGGAAGAAAAAATCATGGAAACAGTTGCAAAAATTGGAGAAAAAATCGACATCACTACTTTCGAAAGATTAGATGCTGAAGGTGTAGTAGCTTATAACCATGCCGGTTATCGTGTTGCCGTATTGGTTTCTTTAAATCAAACATTAACTGAAGCAACTGAAGCTGCAGGAAAAGATGCTGCTATGCAAATTGCAGCGATGAATCCTGTTGCGCTAGATCCTAATTCAGTGTCTGCTGAAACCATTGCACGTGAAAAAGATATTATCATGGAGCAAATGAAGGCAGATCCAAAAATGGAAGGTAAACCAGAAGAAATGATTTCTAAAATTGCTGATGGTAAAATCAATGCATACTTTAAAGAAAATACATTATTAGCACAACCTTTTGTAAAAGATGGTAGCAAAACAGTAGCAGAATATTTAATTAGCGTTTCAGCTGGATTATCTGCTTTAGATTTCAGAAGAGCAAAAATCGGTTAAACTTATAATCTTATTTATATAGTAGGCTGCCTCATAAAGGCAGCCTATTTTTTTGAAAAGTTTTCCTTTCCAACTCAAAAAGTGATCTTTCATTTTCAAATACAATTGTCATAGAACTTTCATTTTTCAGTATTCTAGTCTACAAATTCAATTTACTCTAACAATTCAAAAACTACCTTCGTCTTCAAGCTTGTTTACCATTTCCTTCATCCCAAAAATCATTCAATATGTTTAAGAAAATAAGTTTTTTATTCTTTTTTATTTGCCTAGCTGCCTTTGCTAAAGCCCAACCTCCTTGTGCTGCCATGTTCTCTTATTCACAAAGTAGTGGCAATACTTTTAATTTTATTGGAACAGCAGTTGGGCCAGGCGCTATTACTAATTATGTTTGGAATTTCGGCGATGGTTCTCCTAATTCACCCATTCAAAATCCAACACATACATATTCTGCAGGTGGCTATTACTATGTTTGTTTAACAGTTTACGGATATGACTCTTTACAAAATCCATTCACCTGCAATTATTGTGATTCTGTATATGCTCAATCTGGCTCAACGCCTTGTTCAGCCTCTTTTAATTCATCCAATACCACAGGAAATTTAACTCAATTTACGAATACTTCTACAGCACCGGGCACTATTACAGGCTATAGCTGGACCTTCGGAGATGGAGGCGGATCAACCTTAGCCAATCCATCACATACTTATGCGAATCCAGGATATTATAATGTTTGTTTAGTGATTAATGGCACAAGCAGCGCTGGTGGATTTCAATGTTATACTTGTGATAGTATTTATGTAGGTGCATCAGGTGGCCCATGCAACGCTTCATTTAATTACACTCAAACAAGTGGAGCAAATTTTAGTTTCATGTCTACCTCTACAGGACCTGGAACAATTACTAATTATAGCTGGAATTTTGGGGATGGCTCGCCCAATTCATCCGTCATGAATCCTACACATACTTATGCTAATTCTGGAAATTATAATGTATGCTTAACTATCTATGGGATTGATTCTAATAACAACACCTATACTTGTACCTATTGTGATTCTACGATATTTGCACAAGCTAGCAATCCATGTGTAGCTTCATTTTTCTATACAAATCCAACTGGCAATGTTACTCAATTCAATAATACTTCCACAGCACCAGGTACAATAAATGGTTACAACTGGACCTTCGGAGATGGAGGTGGTTCAACCACTGCCAATCCATCACATACTTATGCAAATCCAGGATATTATAATGTTTGCCTAACCATCTATGGCACAAGCAGTGCTGGTGGATTTCAATGTTATACTTGTGATAGCATTTATGTAGGTGCATTAGGTGGACCATGCAACGCTTCATTTAATTACTCTCAAACAAGTGGAGCAAGTTTTAATTTCGTGTCTACTTCTACTGGGCCTGGTACAATAACTAATTATAGTTGGAATTTTGGTGATGGCTCTCCTAACTCATCGCTTATGAATCCTACACATACTTATGCAAATTCAGGAAATTATAATGTGTGCCTAACTATCTATGGGATTGATTCAAATAACACCACTTATTCTTGTACCTATTGCGATTCTACCATTTTTGCGCAAGCAAGTAATCCATGTAATGCATCATTTAATTTTAGTAACCCAACTGGCAATATGATTCTATTTAATAATACATCCACTGGGCCTGGAACTATTACTGGATATAGTTGGACCTTCGGAGATGGAGGCACTTCAACATCTGCTAATCCTTCGCATACTTATGCTAATTCGGGGTATTACAATGTTTGTTTAGTCATTAATGGCACAAGTAGTGCTGGTGGATTTCAATGTTATACTTGTGACAGTATTTATGTTGGCACTTCAACCAGTCCATGCAATGCTTCATTTACTTACACACAAACAAGTGGAGCAAGTTTTAATTTCGTGTCTACTTCTACTGGTCCTGGTACAATTACCAATTATAGTTGGAATTTTGGTGACGGTTCGCCCACTTCATCCGTTATGAATCCTACTCACACCTATGCAAATTCAGGTAATTATAATGTATGCTTAACTATCTATGGGATTGATTCTAATAACAACACCTATACTTGTACCTATTGTGATTCTACGATATTTGCGCAGGCTAGCAATCCGTGTGTAGCTTCATTTTTCTATACAAATCCAACTGGCAATGTTACTCAATTCAATAATACTTCCACAGCACCAGGTACAATAAATGGTTACAACTGGACCTTCGGAGATGGAGGTGGTTCAACTTCAGCCAATCCAACACATACTTATGCAAATCCAGGATATTATAATGTTTGCCTAACCATCTATGGTACAAGCAGTGCTGGTGGATTTCAATGTTATACATGTGATAGTATTTATGTGGGTGCTTCGACTAGTCCATGCAATGCTTCATTTACCTACACACAAACAAGTGGTGCAAGCTTTAATTTCGTGTCAACCTCAGTAGTCTCAGGTACCATTACAAATTATATTTGGAACTTTGGGGACGGCTCTCCTACTTCATCTGCCATGAATCCTTCACACACTTATGCTAATTCTGGCAATTATATGGTATGCTTAACACTTATCATGGTAGACTCTAACAATCAAACCTATACATGCACTTATTGTGATTCAACTATATATGCTCAGGCTGGTGGAAGTAACTGTTTCATTCAAGCAGGATTTACGCAAAGTATCTCTGGTAATAATGTCAATTTCATCAATACTTCTAGTTGTGTGGGTTGTGTTAACATGACTTATCTCTGGAATTTTGGTGATGGCTCACCTGCTTCCACAGTTCAAAATCCAACTCATACTTATACGAACCAGGGATCTTATAATGTATGTTTGTATGTAAGTGGCTATGACAGTTTAAACAATTTCTGTAAAGATTCATTTTGTCATAGCATTATGATTCTTCCATCTGGACTAACTCAACTTGAATCCACTGAGCTTCAAATTTTCCCAAATCCTGCGAACGATCAAATTGAAATTACTTTACCTCTAGTTGGCAAATTTGACATCAAATTAATTGATATGGCAGGTAAAACATTATTGAGAAGACACTATGATACTCAAGACAAATCAGTGTCCGTAGATATCTCAGATTTAAGCAAAGGTTTGTATCTCATCTTATTGAATCAGGATGATAAACAATACAGACAAAAGCTCATGAAACAATAATTTTTTCGGGTTAGGTGATTTAAAGCCGCTTCTTAGGGAGCGGTTTTTTTATGTCATGATAAGTCTTTCGGGATGAGTATAAACTGTTAGTTTATTTTCCCTGCAAAATGCCAGTAAGGTTATGCCTAATTGGTTGCAATAACTCACTGCCATGGATGAAGGAGCAGAAATGGCGGCTAAAAATGGGATACCTGCTCTATAGCATTTACTTACAATTTCATAACT
>JAGNOY010000093.1 GCA_017989935.1 Chitinophagaceae bacterium | reverse complement strand
ACTAGGCTGCGATACTTGTAGTGTGCTAAACAAACCTATTGAAATGGATAAAATTCAACAGGCTAAAAAGTATATCCTTGAAAATTTGTCTAATAACCTAACAATCCCAATCATAGCCACAAATGTGGGTACCAATCAGTGTTATCTTAAAAAAGGGTTTAAAGAAGTTTATGAGCAAACGATTTTCGAATTTATTCAAGAAAATAGAATGATTAAAGCAAAGTATTTGTTGCAAAGTGCTAATTCAAATATTACTGAAATTGCTGATATGGTTGGTTATTCTTCCTTGAGTAGTTTTAGTCAATCCTATAAAAATTATTTTGGCATTTCTCCTACCGAACAAATAAAGCAAGTTATTCCTAATAACTAAAACTCTTTTCCGCTTTACTAAAATTCATTATTTTTCTTCCTGATACTTTTGCGACTTAATTTTTAATTCGTCAAAATAAATAGTCAAAGTGAGAAAAATTTTAAACTTACCCTTCCTCTTGTTGAGTATCACAGCATTCGCACAACAAACAATGCATGATAGTCTTAAAGTATCTAATCTTGAGCAGGTAGCCATAGTTGCCTATAAAGCTAAATCAATTCCAGGATCTGGTCATTATATTGGCAATCGTAAATTAGAGAAACTCAACCAAACTAATATAAACAATGTATTGCGTATTATTCCTGGGGTAAATATAAGAGATGAAGAAGGATTTGGATTAAGACCCAATATAGGTCTTAGAGGTACGCCTGTAAATCGAAGTGCTAAGATTACTCTCATGGAAGATGGAATACTGATTGCGCCTGCGCCCTATTCAGACCCCTCTGCTTATTATTTTCCAACTTTTGCACGCATGCAAGGTGTAGAGGTATTAAAAGGGAGTAGTCAAATTAAATATGGTCCTTATACGATTGGAGGTGCCATCAATTTATTATCAACTATAATTCCGAATACATTTAAAGGATTTGCTCAATTGTCATATGGTAGTTTTGGTACCAATCAACAAAGAGTTTGGATAGGGGATAGCCGAAAAAATTTCGATTATGTTTTTGAAGTGAATCGTTTGGCGAGTAATGGGTTTAAAAAGCTAGATAATGGGGGTAATACAGGTTTTGATAGAAGAGATGTCATGGGAAAATTGCGTTGGCATACAAACGAATCTGCTAAAGTATATCAAGCTCTCACGTTGAAATTTTTGCAATCAGCCGAAGATGGTCATGAAACTTATTTAGGACTAACTTATGATGATTACAAAGCAAATCCATTTAGAAGGTATGCTGGCACACAGAAAGATAGGTTGAATTTGAGTCACCATCATATTTCATTTAATCATGTTATAGTTCCAACCAAAAACGTATCAATCAGCACCTCTGTCTATTACAATAATACTTTTAGAGATTGGACAAGAGCAAACACATTTGGTGGACAAAGCGTTAATAATATTTTAGGCGACCCGATAACACATCAACTGCCTTATCAAATAATGACGGGCGAAGCAAATGGCGAAGTGGTGTTTCAAAGCGCGGCAAGAACATATGATGTCAAAGGCTTGCAAACCAACTTGCAATATGCCTTTAATACCAAGGCTATTAACCACAAATTGCAAGTAGGGCTTCGTTATCACACCGATCAAGCAGATAGATATGCAACATCATCTACTTATCAAATGACGAATAGTGCATTGATACAAACATCAGTTGGACCAAACGGCAATCAAGAAAATCAGCTTAGAAAGGCTCGTAGTTTAGCCACATTTTTAAGTTATGATCTTAGTTTCAAAGGACTTAAACTTAGTCCTGGTATTCGATACGAAAAAATTAATTTTGATTTTCAGAATTTTGGGAATGCCGACAATGCTAGATTGGGCACAGCTTTAAAAACCGCCACGAATGACTTATCCATTCTTTTGCCAGGTATTGGGGCAAATTATGAATTCAGTCAAGACATGAGTGTTTTTGGAGGAGTTCATAGAGGATTTTCGCCACCAGGAATGCCTTCGTTGACAAGCACAGCTGGTCAAGCAAAAGCAGAAACTTCAATCAATTACGAACTTGGATACCGATATCAAAAAAATGGTTTTCAAGCTCAAGGGGTTGGTTTCAGAAATAACTACCGTAATATTTTAGGCTCTGATAATGTTTCAGGTGGCGGAGCTGGAACTGGAGATATGTTTAATGCAGGAAATGCCATCATTCAAGGAATAGAATTTAATGCAGAATACGATTTGATGTACATAGAGCATGGAAGCTCTAGCATAAAATTACCTTTAAGCATTGCGTATACTTATACAAATGCTAAATTTCAAGAAACCTTTGTGAATGGTGGTGGCGATTGGGGAAGCGGTACTATCAACAAGAATGATTTTATACCATTTATTACGCCACATTTATTGACGGCTAGCCTAGCGATTGAGCATAAGAAATTTAATGCTACAATCATAGGTCGTTACACGGGTGAAACAAGAACCAAACCTGGTCATGGTGAGATTAAGGTGCCTAATGAGCAAGTGCAGTTTAACGATGTAAACGCGCTTGCAGGCTTTCTCATTTTGGATGTGTCTGCTAATTATAAGCTTAGCAAAAGCTTTACTTTGTTTTCAATTATCAACAATATCACTAACAGCAAATCTATTGTGGCTAATCTTCCACAAGGTTACAGACCTAATATGCCTTTTGGTTTAAATCTAGGATTGAAGGCTGAGTTTTAGAAATACAAAAGACTCTTTGATTGCTTATTTAATTTGCTAAATAGAATCATTTATTGTTTAAAGGATATGAATGTTTAAAGGATATGAAAGCGAAAAAATATTAAACCCTATTCGTAAAATAAGGTTTTGTACGGATAGCGTATGCCATAAAGTTCTTTAACCTTATCTAAAATGGTTAGCCTAAGTTCTTCGACATTGAGCTTTTCAGTGGCTGAAATAAAAATCGCATTGTTTTGTGTTTCGTTGTTCCAATACTTTCTTAATTGCGATAACAAATCTTCTTTCACTTCATCTTCTAGCCATTCGTCAAAGGTTTGCTTCTCATACAAATCCATTTTATTAAAAATTAAAATGGTAGGTTTGTCATCAGCTTTTAAATCGTGTAGCGTTTGATTTACCACTTGAATTTGCTCTTCATATTTAGGATGAGAAATGTCTACCACATGCAATAAAATATCCGCTTCTCTTACTTCATCTAAAGTGCTTTTGAAACTTTCAATTAAATGATGGGGTAATTTTCTGATAAACCCTACGGTGTCACTCAATAGAAAGGGTGTTCGATCAAATACCACTTTTCTTGTGGTTGTATCTAAGGTGGCAAATAATTTATTTTCTACAAAGGCATCAGATTTGCTTAAAAAACGCATTAAGGTAGATTTTCCAACATTGGTATAGCCTACTAAGGATACTCGAATAAATTCTCCACGTTCTTTTCTTTGGGTAAAGGCTTGTTTGTCGTAAGATTCTAACTTTTTGCGGAGTAATGAAATTTTATCTTTTACTATCCTTCTATCGGTTTCAATTTCGGTTTCTCCAGGTCCTCTAGACCCTATACCGCCACCTTGTCTTTCTAAGTGTTTCCACATACCTTTTAAGCGAGGAAGTATGTATTGATATTGTGCAAGTTCTACTTGAACTTTGGCTTGAGCTGTTTTGGCACGGCTTGCAAAAATATCTAGAATTAAATCACTACGATCTATCACCGTTTTGCCTAAAATCTTTTCAATATTTGAAATTTGAGAACCAGTTAATTCATCATCGAAAATAACCATGTCTACTTTTCGTGAGCTCACAAAATCTCTGATCTCTTCAATTTTTCCTTTACCTAAAAAGGTTTTACTATCGGGATGAGGAAGTCTTTGGTAAAAGCGTTTGATTTCAAGTGCACCAGCCGTGGCTGCCAGAAACGAAAGCTCGTCTAAATACTCTTGAATCAATGATTCGTGCTGACCTTGTGGGAGTAGTCCAACTAAGACCACATGGATTTCTTCAGGACTAACCTGTAATTTTTTTTCTATCAATGGGAAAAATAAATAGGAGAAGAATGAATAATAATAATTGCTTTTTGTTGATTAAGGTACAACAAGTATTTTAAAACCATTGCCATTTATTTCGGTTATAACCTTTTGGGCCACCTAGGCCAACATAAAACCCTAATTGGCAAAACGCTTTTGAATAACCAACTTCGAAATACATACCTGCATTTTGTCCAAAAGGAGCTTTGATACCGAAAACTGATTCAAATGCCACGGGCACTGTTTTAAATACATCATTTAAAAAATCATTAAATTCTTTATTCGTTTCATCAATTTCTTTTTGGTCTAAAGGATCTATGTTTGATCCGGTTAAAGTTTCTTCTAGCTTAGCTCGAGTGCGCGCATAGCCCACACCAAGTCCATAATAAATGTCAATCTTTGTAGGTTCTTTGATAAAGTGAATATTGCATCTGGCTAATACATTAATACTGGATAATTTGAATTTGGCTTCACTTGAAATAATATTTTCATCAAAATCTGTAAAAGTATTTGAGAATTTGAAATTGCCTAATTCGTAGTTTGAACTTAAGCCAATACCCACTCTGCCACCTATCATATAATCGAATCTGAAGTGCAATGGGCCAAAACCTTTATAGGAAAATGAACTTTGGTAAGCAGGGTCGTCTTCTACCGTAATGTTACTTTCTGCAAATTTAAAAAATGATCCCATCAACTGCATGGCACTTGGATATCCATAGCCAACTTGCATACAACTAGAGCCTTTTTGATGCATTTGGGCTTGTGAAATTTGCGCACTCAACACAACAAATAGTATAAGTAAGATTCTTTTCATGTAGTTATTTTTTTTAAAAGTAAGATTTTGAGGCAATCAAGACAAATTTTTTCTTTTTTCTTAGCAGGCATGCCGAATCGAGATTAAAAGTTGTTCATTAAGAATGAATTATAGCAATATCTCTAGAGCCTAAATTCATTTGCTACTGCACCTTTTTAATTTTAGTTGAAGATGTAAATAGGGAGCTTTTTTAAGTTGGAAATAATGACGTTAGTTGATTTGTATTGCGGCAACGATGGTAGTGGAAAGCTTGACTGACCGCTTTGGGGCAGGCAACTTGCAACGAACAGCGTGTGTGCCGCCCAAGAAAAAAATGGATTAAGCCGCCACCTAATTCTTGAAATTGGGCTCAATGCCCTACTTTTGACCAAATTTTTTACCAAGTTATGTCTGAAGAGAAGTCGCTAAATTTTATAGAAGAAATTATTGAAGGAGATTTGAAATCAGGGAAATATCAAGAAATTGTTACCCGTTTTCCGCCCGAACCAAATGGGTATCTGCATCTTGGTCATGCCTCGGCAATTTGCCTCAATTTCGGGTTAACGAAAAAATATCCTGGATATACCAATCTTCGTTTCGATGATACCAATCCGGTGACAGAAGATACGATGTATGTAGAAAGCATCAAAGAGGCCATTTCATGGCTGGGGTTTACTTGGAAAAATGAATTGTATGCCTCTGATTATTTCGAGCAGTTATATGAATTTGCAAGTACCCTGATCAAAAAGGGATTGGCTTATGTAGATGACTCAAGTGCAGAAGAAATAGCCGCGCAGAAAGGTACACCCACCTCGCCTGGAGTTGGCAATATATATCGCGAAAGATCGGTTGATGAAAATATAGATTTGTTTGCAAGAATGCGCCAAGGTGAGTTTTCCGATGGAGCTAAAGTATTGCGTGCAAAAATTGATATGACCCATACCAATATGTTGATGCGTGATCCTTTGATTTATCGTATCAAACATGCGCATCATCATCGAACAGGCGATGCTTGGTGCATTTATCCTATGTATGATTTTGCGCATGGCCAAAGTGATAGCATCGAAAATATTACCCATTCGATTTGTACCATGGAGTTTATTCCTCATCGTGAATTATATGATTGGTTGATCGAAAAATTAGAAATTTATCCTTCGCATCAATATGAATTTGCTAGAAGAAGTATTAATTATACCGTAACCAGCAAACGAAAATTATTGCAACTCGTCAATGATGGTTATGTAGATGGCTGGGACGATCCGCGTATGCCAACCATCATGGGACTTAAACGCAGAGGTTATACACCAGAAAGTATTCGTGATTTTTGCGAACGTATTGGTGTTGCCAAACGCGATAATATGGTGGATGTATCTTTATTAGAATTTTGTTTGCGCGAACATTTGAATAAAATTGCACTGAGACGCATGGCGGTATTAGATCCTGTGAAATTAGTGATCACCAATTACGAAGAAGGCAAAACTGAAGAATTGATGGCTGAGAATAATCCTGAAGATGAATTTGGTGGTCATCGCTCTATATTATTTGGTCGAGAACTTTGGATAGAACGTGAAGATTTTCTAGAAAATCCACCACCAAAGTATTTCCGCTTAGGGCCTGGACTTAAAGTGCGATTAAAGAGTGCTTATATCATCGAATGTCATGATGTTGTAAAAAATGATCAAGGCGAGATCACTGAAATACATTGCACTTATTTTCCTGAAAGTAAAAGCGGACAAGATCAAAGCGGCATCAAAGTAAAAGGCACTATGCATTGGTTGCATGTCGAAAGTGCTGTGCCTGCTGAGGTTCGATTGTATGATCGTTTATTCCGCGTAGAAGATCCTGCAAGTGAAGAAGGTGATTTTAAAGATTTTGTCAACCCAGATAATTTAAAAATTATTTCCAAAGCTTGGGTTGAACCTGCCTTAGCGGAGGCTAGTTTGCAAGATAGATTTCAATTTATTCGATTAGGATATTTTTGCTTGGATAAATTATCTAGTCCTGAAAATTTGATCTTCAATAAAACAGTTGGATTGAAAGATTCTTGGGCAAAAGAATCTAAGAAGTAAGATTAATATTTTCTTTTTTGGGCGAGCCCCCGAGGTCCTCCCAAAACCTCGGACCTCGGGGTCGGGCTATTGCTGCAAGCCAGCATTCGTTTTGAAGAACGAATGCTGGGCTTCCCGCGCTATCCCTCTCGCAGGCTCCGCATGAAAATTTGTAATATCCTCATGCTTGTTACTTCTAAGAAAAAAAGTAAAGAAACATGAAAGTAAAAAACACATAAAGATAGATGATATTGCTTGAGTATTTGATCCTCGCAGTCTCTGCCTAAGGACTCTGCGGCGAATTAGGCCGACCTTAGAAAAATGGCGTTAAGAAAATTGATTTGATGCGCGTGAAGAAAGTGTCTCTGTTTGAGCCTAACTAAATAATTTCTTATCACTGAACAAAGTGGCGAGTTAAACACTTTTAGCGCATCATGTCAATTT
>JAGNOY010000092.1 GCA_017989935.1 Chitinophagaceae bacterium | reverse complement strand
CATTCAAATAAGTGAAGGCATCGAAGTTCAGATCGTTGGACAAGGAAAATCGGGGCTTATTGTAAAGTTGCCTGATGGTAGAAAAGTCGAACTCATTGCCAGTGCTTTAAAAAACTTATAAGGTTTTTGGGTGGCACACACGCTCTCAGCTTTACTCCTCATTCAGCCCGACATTAATTTATCAGTTCAAATCATATTCTCATCAAGTCGGGCTTCACTGCGGGGTATCGCTTCGATCGTTGCCACAATACCGATCCGATTATTTAATTTCCTTCAAATTTCTTAAATCAATTGTTTTCTCGTTAAGCAGCAGCCTCTTATTATTCAGGCAAAAGATCAAACATCAATTATCTCTAATTCCAAGATGTTTCAATACATGGCTGAAGGTAAAAGTGAAAAAAGAAACGCGTTTCTTGGCAAATAAGCATAAAATAATTTACAACACAACAAGTGTTCTGCAGTCTTCTGATAAAATATTTAAAGAAATGGTTCGCGTATTTTCCGGAATAATTCCTAGGGCAATTTGTGGCCACTCTATAAAACAATACTTAGCCTCTTTATTCAAAATATCTTCTACGCCTGCTTCAATAGCATCTTCCTCTCCTTTTAATCGATACCAATCCATATGAAAAACAGGCATATCCCCATTGCCACGATATTCTTGAACAACAGCAAATGTAGGACTACTTACCACATCCTCTACACCTAGTTGTTTGCATAAGGCCTTGATTAAAGTAGTTTTGCCACTACCCATTTCGGCATCAAAAGCAAAAATTCGTTGATTAGGATAGCTTTTTAAGATCTCGAGAGCCACTTGATCAATTTCATCTAAATGATAAACTCTTTCCATAAGGTAAATATACTTTCGACATCCAATAGTAGCATCTAATTCCACTATGAAATAATTAATTTATCCGAAATAGATTGCTCTACCTTTGCAAGATGAGTACAGCCATACAATGTCAAGTTGAAGGAATGACTTGTGGAAATTGTGCCTTATCTATTCAGAAATACTTGGATAAACAAGGAGCTACACATGTAGTAGTAAATGCAGCTACAGGAGAAGTGAACTTTCAACTTGAAGATGAAAACAAAAAAGAAACCCTTTTTGATGGCATAGATTCTTTAGGTTATCATGTGCTTAGAAAAGATGAACATCAACATGTTGTTGGATCGTCCATCGCTCCTTATTTAATTATTTGTATCTTATTATGGATTCCCTTAATGAGCCATATGTTTATTGCATGGGCTCCCTTACATAATCCTATTGTACAATGTGGGCTAGCCTTACCCGTGTATCTTATTGGGGCCTATTATTTCGGAAGAAGCGCTTTTAGATCCTTACAAAATGGAATTCCCAATATGGATGTATTGGTTTTTATTGGTTCTTCTGCTGCCTTTATATATAGTCTTGTAGGGTGGTATCTTCATCCAGAAGATGTGCATCAATATTTATTTTTCGAAACAACAGCTTCCATTATCACCTTGGTACTTGCAGGAAATTATCTCGAAGAATATGCAGTAAGATCCACAACAACTGCCATGAGAAGTTTGATGAGTTTTCAGAAAGCAAAAGCCAAAATTGTTTGGGTAGATAGTATAGGAAAAGAAACCATACAAGAAATCGATAATGAGTTTGTAAAGGTTGACGATATAATTCAAGTCAACGCTGGAGATAAAATACCTATAGACGGGATGGTGTTATCTGGCAATGCATTGATTGATGAAAGTATGATGACAGGAGAGAGCATTCCTGTAAGTAAAGAAATTGAAAATCAAGTAATCGGAGGTACACTACTCGTTGAAGGAAATATACGCATGAAAGCAACGGCTGTGGGGAAGAATACGGCACTTGCACAAATCATCAAATTGGTGAATGAAGCGCAAGCCATTAAACCTCCGCTACAAAGACTCGCCGATCGAATTAGTGTTATATTTATTCCCTCTGTGTTAGCTATTGCTGTAATCACATTCATTATTAATTTCTGGTTTTTACATAATGCCCTGGAATCTAGTATCATGAGAAGTATTGCTGTGATGGTGATAGCCTGTCCTTGTGCAATGGGACTTGCCACGCCGGCTGCAGTTATGGTTGGCTTAGGTCGAGCAGCTAAATTAGGGATATTGATTAAAGGCGGAGACACTTTAGAAAAATTCAAAGACATTAAACAATTTGTCTTTGATAAAACTGGCACTCTTACCACTGGCAAATTAAATATACATCAATTCTACACCGACATTCCTGAGCAAGAATTTAAATCAATTGTATTTTCATTAGAACAACATTCATCACACCCTATTGCTAAAAGTATTTGTAAAAATTGGCATATGGCGCAAATTCTTCCCTTCCAATCTATTGAAGAATTGAAAGGAAAAGGATTAAGTGCTATAGATCAGCAACAAAACAAATGGCAACTTGGCTCTTATCGTCTCTTGCCTAATTCCTCCGACCAAGAGCGACATGATTTGTATCTAACAAAAAATAATACTTTGGTAGGTTGGATAGATATGAAAGATGAACTGAGATCAGGCGCCGTTGAACTTATACAAACGTTACATGCAAAAAACTATCATACAGTTTTATTAAGTGGAGATAGAAACGAGAAATGCAAGCAACTCGTTCAAGAAACCAACATAGAAGAATTTTATGGAGAACAATTACCTGCGGATAAACTGAGTGTGCTTGACAAGTTGATGAAAAAATTTCCTACAGCGATGGTCGGTGATGGCATAAATGATGCCCCTTCTTTAACTAAAGCAGATATCGGCATTTCCTTGAGCGACTCTTCACATATTGCCATGCAAAGTGCGCAAGTCATTTTATTAAATAATAATTTAAACAGTCTTGTTGCAGCAATCGAGCTTGGAAAAAAAACCTATCAAACAATAAAAGGCAATCTTTTTTGGGCCTTCTTTTACAATATCGTAGCTATTCCTTTTGCAGCAAGTGGCTATTTAACACCAACTTGGGGTGCAGCCATCATGGGACTAAGTGATGTAGTGCTAATTCTTAATTCGCTGAGATTACGATACCGCAAAATAAATTAGGTGCACGCCAAACAAAATAGAATTACGTATTAACTTTCGACATTGCTCAGCTTGCTTTATTTAAATCTTCTCTCTGAACTTAAACAAAGAAAATTCTATAATGGATGCTAATAAACTAGTCATTGTATTCAGAGGCTTTTTAGGAGCCGCCTTTTCAATCAGATAACTTGTTCCAAGTAGGAAGGCTGAATTAATCAGTTTCCTTTTAAATTCTTGATTACTTACTATTTCATGTAAAGTTCGCTTCAAGATATTCAATGGTTCCATGCCTTCAACTGTATGTTTCATGCCTTGCTTTAATAAATCTAATTCTAGCGTTTGTTTCAACTTCAAGGATTGGATGTAGTTCTCTAATTCTACTTTATTATTATACTCCATAATCTATTTCTTTTGTAATCGTGCAATCAAAGCATTGTAAAATGGACTCTTCATAAATCTATTCCTGCCTAAATAAATTACACTCGTAAAGAAAAAATACAAACCTGCCACAAGAATAAAACCTATAGAATTGTTCCCAAAGCACTTCCCTAACCAATAAGCCAATGAAACACTTGCAAATAGGCATGTAAATAAAGCCCCAATGAATAGCACAATAAATACAACAAATGAAGAGATTAGATCAGACAGGGTATCAATAGCTTGACACTTCCAAAGCTTCATGGTTGTTTTACCAAAGTTTTCTGCTTGCTGGTAAAGCGTTTCTATTTCTGTAGTATCATTCATCTATATTTCAATTTAATTAATCTTTAGTATCTGCACTTTTATCTTATCTTATTTGACGTATGGATACTAAGAAAAATAAATAAGCTTATTCCCTCGTGCATTCATAAGATAGTAACCATGCAATTGAACATGCCTTAAGCAAGTAGCTAAATTAAATTTACATACGAATAATTTAGAATTATTTCACATGATTCTCTTCTTGCGTAATAGCTTCTTTACTTAGCAAATGCGCTGTATCTTGAAGAGTTTTCTCATATGTATCCTTTAAATTTTCTACATAATCTTGAACCTTTTCTTTAAAATCATCCATATAATCTTCTCCTTTGCTCAAAATTTTTCTTCGCGTTCGTGATCCCTTTTCAGGGGCAAACAAAATGCCAAGCAAACTTCCCATAGCTAATCCAGCTAATGCACCGACTACAATTTTTCCAGTACTCATAATTTAATTTTTTATTTATTTAATAATTCTTTCTCCTTGTATAATTCGCAAAAGCACTGCTATTAAGGCAATCACAAGTAAAATATGTATGATTGAACCAGCGCTATATGCAAAAAATCCGACAGCCCATAATATGATTAGTACTACTGCCACGATATAAAGTAAGTTTCCCATATTCTTTAAGTTTTAATTGGTTAAAATTTTATCTAAGCTATTACAAGCTTCTTGTTGTTGAATGGCTATTTCTACAAGTCTTCTATTAGAACATTAATCGCAAATGTATACTTCCTAGCGTCACACTTAATTGACAATACAGTCACGTTTTTCGTATTAAAATACTGAAATAAATTTGTGCAATTCTTCTTTTGTTATGCCTAACTTTATTTCAAGTCTGCCCAACATTTCATCTTTTTCCCCTTCTTCAAAAAACAAATCATCATCAGTAAGTGTTGCAAATTGTTGTTTCAATTTTCCTTTTTGATCTTCCCAATTACCGGTTAATTCTGTTGAGTTCATATCATTTCTAATTTTATTGTAAACTAATTAGCACGATACAAAATTGATTCACAAAGAGCATAAACTTGTTATAAAATTCTGTTTAAAATTTATATGTTTATCATATTCTAAAAACTAAATAACCACACATTAGAGGAAGTATTCTATAATTCAAGAAAATCCTTTTAATAGCTACTATATTAAATGCCAGTTCAAAATATCAAGTGCTATGAATTATAGAATCATACTTTATTCTGAAGAAAATAACATAAGGCATTGCTACTTTGAAACAAATCCTTCTCGGCGCATTTTCCTGTATAATACTGAGGCAATTTCATTCGTCATTTTTTGAATCCCTTTTGGATTGACACTTTTAGTAATACCTATCCAAATCAATTTATCTTCTTTGATCGAAAAAACAGTTGTTTCAATCGTATATGTTCGAGTCATTGTGTAAATACCTGGTGTGTTGAACAATTCAAAATTTCGATAATAATAGCCGTCAAAATTTCGATAGTAGTTTGGATAGTTAGTATTAAAACTTCCTGGGTAATAAACACTATCCTTATCTAAATCAACCAAGCGCATAGTAATAGCGCCATCAAATCCACCTTCTTTTATCTTCTTTTGAAGAGCCTTTTCATTATTCTTATTAAAATCATCTGTGAGGTAATTGTATGATGCCACGCCCTTTCCTTGAAGATATCCAACCATCTGATCTTCGGCTTTATGCCGATTTAATTCATTATTCAACAATGCCACTACTAATACTTTGTGTAATTTTTCTATATTAACTTGCTTGTTAGGTTGCTTCCAACTGCTGACTATTCTAGTTGAAGAACAAGATGCCAACAACAGCGCTGAGCCAATCACCCATAAACTAATTTGTTTCATGCAATTATTTATTACTTTCTCCTAAATCCTTCAAAGATTTGATTATGTCTTTCATATCATGTGTAAACTCTTTCTTGAAGGATAGCCACTTCCCAAAGTTGGTATGATTGGCAGTGTTTATATCTTGCTGCAATTTGTCATTCTTTTCTTCAAGCTTAGCAATTTTTGAATTATAGGTTATTCTTTCTTTATCTGTAAAACGCCCTTCTTTAGCGCGTAATTCAGCAATTGCTTTCCTGTTTTGTGCAATGTCTATTTCTGCATCTTGTTTAAATGCCATATAATCCTTTAGCGAATCTTGATTTGCCTTTTGCAATTCATTTTTTGCATCCATCAAATTTTCATTTGATTCATGCACATCCTTGTTTGCCTTCTTTACTTCTTTTCTTGCTTTTTCAGACCTTTTGCTAACTTGACTATAAGAATTTACTGTTGTGACAGCAAGACAAACAAATAATGCTAGGATAAATTTTGGTGTGTTCATTGTGATTGTTTTTTGTAAATGAATAAAATGTTTCTTGTATTGTTGTATGACAATTAACTTGGATATTCATTCGTTGATAGAATAAACAATTTATATATCATTATACTATGATATGCAGCACTTTTGAAGTACCTAATCATAATTAACTTTGTGCTGATTGAGCTATATTATTTTCCTTCTCCAATTTCATTGTATCATCGAGTGTACCAAGATTATCTAATTCTAATTCACAGGTAATTTTGATTTCATCACTAACTAAAAATCCACCAGATTCTAAAGTTGGATTCCACAGCAGATTCCAATCGCTTCGATTTATTTTTCCTGTAACAACAAAACCAGCTTTTTCCTTTCCATTTAAATCCTTAGCTACTCCTCCGAATTCAACATCTAATTGAATGTGTTTAGTTATTCCCTTTAATGTAAAATCTCCCCATAATTCATACGCCCCTTCTGTTTCCTTCCTTTGCATGGTATTTGATCTGAAGCTAATTTGATTATGTTTAGAGGCATCAAGAAAATCAAATCCTTTTAAATGTTCATCTCGCTTTGCCTCGCCAGTATCTATTGACGCTGGGTCTATCCATAAATCAATTTCGGCATTTGTAAAATCGGAGCCTGTTGTATAGATACTACCATCAAAATTTTTAAATGAGCCGTTTACATTGGCAATCATAAGATGTCGAATTTTGAAAGAAATTGTGCTGTGGTCTTTATCAATTGACCATTTAGTTTTATTATCCATTTTATTGATGATGATTGAATGGCAAAGGTCTATCTAACAGCAAATAAAAATGTTACATTATATTGTAATAAACTTACAAGATTCCAATCATACTAAGCTATATATTCAACTTCCAAATAAAATAATTTAATATCGTTGCAAAGCATACCCATAATAAGTATGGCACAAGCAGCCACGTGGCCTTCTTAGATATTGAATAAAAGAAATTCATTGTGAGGAAAATGGAACTTAGCAAGAGCAAAATAAGTATGAAAGCAGCAAACGGGTTCTGAAATCTGAAAAATAAAATGGACCAGAAAAAATTAAAACTTATTTGAATGCAAAAAGTCAGAATTGCCTTTCTTCTAGTCAAGTTCGCATGGTCACTCTTCCAAATTAACCATAGCGATATACCCATGAATAAGTACAAGAGGGTCCAGACCGGACCAAATAAATAAGCTGGCGGATTCCACGAAGGTTTGTTTAAGTTTTCAAACCAACTTGAGTCTTTAAT
>JAGNOY010000002.1 GCA_017989935.1 Chitinophagaceae bacterium | reverse complement strand
CGTTTAGAATTTCTCCTTCCTTTACTTCAACTGTTCGGCCATCCCTAAAGTCCATCAAGAGTGTTCCTTTGAACACCATAAAAAGTTCATCCATATGCTCATGACTATGCCAAACAAAGTCATTTCTATGTTTACAAAGTTTCACATATTGTTCATTAAGTTCTCCAATAATGTGAGGTGTCCATTGCTTGTCAAACAAGGAAAACTTTTCCATGATATTTAGTGGTTTGATGCCAATCATCATATTACAGCTTTTGATTGTATCATTCGAAAATTATTCGTCATTCGTTGAACAAATATATCCAAAGGTATAAGCAGGAAATAGTAAAAAAATGCGCTATTTAAAATTCTTAGGTGTTATAGCCCACATTTTTTTAAAATATTTTATAAAATGACTTTGATCAAAAAAGCCTAATTCATAAGCTACATCAGTTGACAACTTTCCATTTTCTAATAGGTTCTTTGCCTTGATTGTTTTCTCTTGCTGTTTTAGTTGACCAATTGTTAATCCACATTCTTTTTTAAATTTTCTTTGGAAATGAAACTTGCTCAAATTGGCTTCTTTAGCAAGCTCTTCAATAGTTAAATCATGGTTTAATTCTGGGATAATATTCAGATTGTCAGGCTTTTCGCTTAAATAGGCTGTTTGCGGCTGATCAATTAATTCACTAATTTCACTCATAAATTCTTTTAATTCACTTCTACTATAATGTTGGTTTATTTTGTTAAGTAAATTTTTAATGTGATAAACCCCGTTTGGGTTCTTCACTTTTTGTGTTATAACTATATTTTTTTCTTCTCGCACAAAATATTCTTGTGGAATGAAAAAGACTTTGTAGATGGTAGTTTGAGAAATGATATTTCTATGAACCTTATAGGGCTCTATGATTAGTATTTCGGCCTCACCAATTTGTATACTTCTGTCTTTTAATTCGTAAAAGACAGATCCCTTTTCAACAATAATAAATGTATAGCTGTTGTGGAAATGCCAAGGATATTGATGCCTTGAAATTTCTCCTTCAAAGATTTCTATGTCTAAATATTTCTTATAGTTTACCATAGGTTTTGAATTTTTTTAAAGGAAGACACAATTTATATAGAAGTGGAATTTAGAATATTCAGAAGCAAGAATATTTCCGACTTTTTGTAATGAAAAAGACTTTCATTTGAAGTTTCTCTGATTTCGGTGTTGATAATCGGTCTGATTTTTTTGTCGTTGTAGTCCATTGTGTCGATTTTCTAAAATATCCGCTAACTGCATAATTTGTGCTAAGAATGGCTGGATAATCATTCTAAGGCTTGCTTTTACAAGAATGCTATTTAATACTCAATATCTAATCCTAAACTATCTTTTAATTGCTTTAGATAAGGATTTCGTTTTGCCATTTCTTCAAACAATTCTCTGGTACTTGGTACATGCTTGCTAGCATCTATTGGAGCATTTACTTTTTCTTTAAATAAAACATTAATCTCTTCATTGTGATAATGCTTTTTGAAAAAATCAAGTAAGGTAAGCCTTTCTGTTTTTAAAAAATCCATCGCCACCAAATCGCCTGCTAAAGAAATTTCATGTCCAATAAAACTTAAGTCACTTTCTAATAAGGCACTTTTATAAAGCACTTTATGAGACGCAATTAAATTCACTAATTGCACCCAAGCTTCAGCCAAATTTTCATCTGTAATTTCAATGGATTCTTTATTCTCTAAATTAGCTTTGAGTTTTTCCCGTGCGCTATCTTTTAATTTTTTCAAACTCCCAAGGGTCAATCCGTATCCTTCTTTCTTTTCCATCGCAGGCGCAGATGAAGGATTTGTATTTTGTGGGATATTAACGGGTGTTTGAGATTCAATATTTACTACAGTGGCTGCTGGGGTATTAGTTTCAGCAGCCATTTTTATTGGTGCATGCAAACTAAATTTCCCACTACTTAGTTGAAACGTATTCCCGCTTAGGATTTTTTTTTTACAAGTCCTCCTTCTTCATCACTGAATAATTGAATGGCTGATGGTAAATGATTTAATTTGATCAAGGCCAATTCAACATGAAGACGCTTATTGCGTGATTGCTTGTATTGAATTTCTGAAGCATTTAAAATTGACAATGCATTTACTATATAGGCCTGACTTAATTGATTAGCCTGATCATAATAAGTCGCTTTAATTTTTTCTGGCAAATCCAACAACTTAGCTACACGCACATCCTTACACATGAGCAAGTTTCTAAAATGTTCAGTCATGCCTTGCATAAACATATCGCCTTCAAATCCTTTACTGTTGATTTCATCAAACAACAGCAATACGCTACTTAAGTCCTGCAACATCAACGATTCTACCAAACGGAAATAATAATCGTAGTCTAGTATGTTCAAATGTTCAACGGTAGAGCTATAAGTTATTTTATCATTACTAAAACTTGCAATCTTGTCCATGATAGACAAGGCATCACGCATACAACCTTCACTTTTTTGAGCTATAAGATGTAAGGCTTCGGTTTCACTTTGAATATCTTCTTTCGTACAAATATCAGCCAAGTGCTCTACAATGTCCTTGATAGTAATTCGGTTGAAATCAAATATCTGACAACGCGATAAAATGGTTGGAAGTATTTTGTGTTTTTCTGTAGTCGCTAAAATAAATATGGCGTAAGTAGGAGGCTCTTCTAATGTCTTCAAAAAAGCATTAAAGGCACTAGTACTTAACATGTGCACCTCATCAATAATATATACCTTGTATTTACTGCCTCCTTGGGGCGCAAATCTCACTTGCTCTATTAATTCACGAATATCATCAACGGAATTATTCGAGGCCGCATCTAATTCATGAATATTAAAAGAAGTATTTTCTCTAAATGATACACAAGAGGCGCATTCATCACAAGCTTCTGCATCTTCGCGGCGATTGGTACAATTAATGGTTTTGGCCAAAATTCTCGCACAGGTTGTTTTTCCTACGCCTCTTGGTCCGCAAAACAAAAATGAATGAGCCAGTTGATCGGTGCGAATAGCGTTTTTCAAGGTAGTGGTAATATGCGACTGCCCAATCACTGTATTAAAGTGTTGAGGTCTGTATTTAATCGCGGATACTACGTAATTTTCTGCCATGAAGGGTGCAAAGATAAAAGAAGCAACTCGTAGAGAAAAAATATATTTACACACAAAGCAATTTTTTACCAAAAGAAAACGGAAGCAAAGAATTCTAGCACCGTGTATAAAGATTTGCACTTAATTTTGCCCAAATTCTACACGTTGACTCTCTTAAAAAAATTCTCTACTTATTTATCATTAATTAAATTTAGTCATACAATTTTCGCTATGCCCTTTGCTATTATTGGGTTTATGTTGGCTGTGATTTACGAAAATCGCCCTTTTGAAATTCGATTGTTTATAGCGGTTATCTTATGTATGGTTTTCGCCCGAAGCGCAGCTATGGCATTTAATCGATACATCGACGCACGTTACGATGCCCTCAACCCACGTACGGCCCAACGTGAAATTCCTTCTGGTATAATCAAATCCTCCAATGCGTTATTATTCATAGCGCTCAATTGTGGCTTATTTGTAATCACTACATGGTTCATCAATCCAATTTGTTTTTACTTGTCTCCTGTGGCCTTAGCCGTGATTATGGTGTACAGTTATACCAAAAGATTTACGGCTCTTTGTCATTTGGTATTAGGTCTTGGTTTATCCTTAGCCCCCGTTGGCGCCTATTTGGCCGTTACAGGCTACTTTAGCTATCTCCCCATACTTTTTGGTTCAGTGGTTTTTACATGGGTTTCGGGGTTTGATATTTTGTATGCTTTGCAAGATGAAGACTTCGATAAGGCGCAAAATTTGTATTCTATACCAGCGATGTTGGGGAGAAAAAAAGCCATGTGGGTGTCAATCTTACTTCATGTGTGCAGCGCCATTATTGTGCTGGCCATCGGATTTATTGGAGGCTTTGGATTAATTTATACGGCAGGGGCCCTCATTTTTATTGGCTTATTGATCTACCAACATTGGCTCGTAAAACCCGATGATATTAGTAAAGTCAATATGGCTTTTGCTACGACTAATGGCTTTGCAGGATTAATTTATGCAGCCTTTAGTATCATTAGTTTTTATACCGTTTAGTTTTTTTAGGGGCCATCATCATCCATGTCTTGGTGATGTGTCTGCCGGCTATTGTTCCAATCCATCTCGTTTTGAAGAACGAGATGGGATTTCCACGACTATCCGGTGGCCGTTTGTAGTGTACAGTTCTCAGAATATTTTCCTTCAGTTTTCCTGAATGTACTACCTTCGAAGCATGCCCAGACTTCTTGCGATTGATTATGGTAAAAAAAGAACAGGATTAGCTGTCAGTGATCCATTGCAAATTATTGCCAATGGTTTAACCACGGTTCCGACCCCTGAATTAATACCCTTTTTAAAAAAATATTTTCAAGAAGAATCGGTAGAGAAAGTCTTAATAGGTTTACCTAAGAGTTTGCGTAATGATGATACCCATGCCACACCCTTAGTAGAGGCATTTATCAAAGTGTTTCAAACAACATTCCCCAACATGCCCTTGCAAACCCTCGATGAAAGATTTACTTCGAAAATGGCATTTCAAACCATGATTGATAGCGGACTCAAGAAGAAAGATCGACAAAATAAATCCCTCGTCGATGAAATTAGTGCGGTGATTTTATTGCAAGGCTATATGAGTTCGAAACAGTAGCTCATTTTTTTTAATCGCAACATTTCGATTGTTAGTCGCACTGAAATTATAGTACTATCTACCAAATTGAATGATCTGTTTTCACCATATAAAATAGAAATTCCTTTATTATCAATAGCTAAGAATTTTGAAGTAGATAATTTTGTCATATTCGTGACATTAAATCATCATATTTCAAGGCGTTTCAAGAGAAAATACATCTAACCAAGAGAGATACAAGTTCGTCTAGTTGAGTATTATCTTTAACCCTTAATTATTAAAAATGAAAAGAATTTTCCTATTAGTATTTGCAATTATGTGCTTCAATGCTTCAAAAGCTCAAATTTATTATCCAGATGGAACCACCATATCATCAACAATAAGTTTTAAGGACATCAATAACACAACATATGATTTATTTACACTTTGCAATTCTGGCAAACATGTTATAATTGATTTATCTGCAACATGGTGCGGGCCATGTTGGTCATATCATACAAGCAAGGTATTAGATTCTTATTATGATAAGTATGGTCCAAGCGGTACAGGTGTAAAAGACGCTCAAGTATTTTTATATGAAGTGGATGCTGCAACTACTATGGCAGACTTGCAAGGCACAACAGCCGCAACACAAGGAGATTGGATAGCCGGGACAACTCATCCAATTTGTAATGAAGCTAGCACGAATTCAATGGTATTAAAATTTGTTCAGCCAGGCCAAAGCTATGGTGTTCCAGCAGTATTCGTGGTTTGCAAAGACAAAAAGTTGTATAAAATCAGCACTAATTTGACATCAGAATCTGGTCTTCGTAGTTTTGTTTCATCTAAATGCGGAGTAGCCCCTACTTCTAATGATGATGTGATGGATATAGATTTTTCGTATAATCTTTATCCTAATCCGGCTCAAGATAACGCCGTTTTGCATTTAAACCTTGATAACTCTAATGATGTAAGCTATACTGTGTCTAACTCATTGGGCCAACAAATGATTGCAAATTCATTCAAATCATTGTCAGTTGGTAATCATGACATGAATTTAAATTCTAGTTCTTGGGCTGAAGGAATATATTTTGTAAACTTAACAGTAGGAAACAGAAATGTGAATATGAGATTATCAATCGCACACTAAGTGCTTTTAAATAGATGTTTTAGTTTTGTTTTATGTATATGAAAACAGTAAAAGTCGGCGAAAGCCGGCTTTTTACATGTTATCTATGAAGTATTTTAAAGGAGCCAAAACTTAAATAGGATGATCATGTAGTGATGTGTTGTGCCTTGTGAAAAGTTGTCTTAATCGGCTTGCTGCAAAGGTTTCGGCGGGTCCCCAAAAAATGGCTTTAGGTGAGAACTTAATTTGATGGGGGCATAAAAAACAAACATCTTTTCAATTCGATTGTATGATTTTAATCATGAATCATGAAATTTGATGTCTAGTCGCTTGTCTGCATGTACCTTTGCCTTCTTTATTAGTTCATTCTCTTACTATGCCCAAATATCTATACCTCATTTTCTTGTTTGTTGTATTGTCGTGCAAGGATAAACAAGAATTTGTTTCTCCGCTACAAGAAAAAATTACCGAATCGGTTTATGCATCAGGCTATTTGAAAAGTCAAGATCAATATCAAGTATTCAGCAAAGCCAATGGCATTTTACAAAAAATTCATATTCAACAAGGTGATCAAGTTAAAAAAGATCAAGTGTTGTTTACCTTGTCGAATGAGGTTTCAAGGTTAAATACAGACAATGCACGTTTGGCGGCGAATTATGCCGATGTACAAAGCAATCAGGATAAGTTACGCGAATTGAGTTTGGCTATTGATATGGGTAAAAAGAAAATGGACAATGATAAACTCATGTTGGATAGACAACGAAAATTGTGGGCCGATCAGATTGGAACTAAATTTGAGTTAGAGCAAAGAGAGTTGGCCTATGCGAATTCTAAAACAACTTATCAATCGGCACAGTTGCGTTATAGCGAACTAAAAAAGCAATTAAGTTTTAATGCTCAGCAAAGTAAAAAAACCTTGTCAATCAGCAAGTCGATGCAGAGCGATTTTCAAGTAAAGAGTAGTTTTAATGGTAAAGTATATTCGATTTTAAAGGAACAAGGCGAAATGGTTTCACCACAAATGCCTTTAGCGATTATCGGTGACGCTACGAATTTTAATATACTCTTGCAAGTGGATGAAAATGATATCGTGAAGGTGCAACAAGGTCAATTGATTTATATCACCATGGATAGTTATAAAGGACAATCTTTCGAAGCGATGGTCGATAAAATTAATCCGTTGATGAATGAAAAAAGTAGATCCTTTGAAGTGGAAGCGCATTTTACTAAGCCACCAAGTACGATGTATCCAAACTTAACTTTAGAAGCCAATATCGTTTTACAAAGCAAAGAAAATGCCTTAACCATCCCACGTAAATATTTAATTGATGAAGAATATGTATTGCTCGATAAAAAACAAAAAAAGAAAGTGAAAGTTGGGTTGAAAGATTATCAGAAAGCAGAAATACTTGAAGGGCTAAGCACAAGCGATAAAATTTACTTGCCACAATAAGATGAACGGAAAGTTAATTATCAATATTGCCAAAGCCTTGTTACTTGCAAGATGGAAACAAACCCTTGTGGCTGCTATAGGTGTAACATTTAGTATAACTATGTTTATTACTTTGTTGGGCTTTATGACAGGTTTGAATGATATGCTTGATGGACTTATCTTAAATCGTACACCGCATATCAGATTATTTAAAGAAGTAAAGCCCAATCCTAACCAACCCATAAGTCTGATTAAAAATGCAGGATATGGATTTATTCGTTCAGTAAAACCTTCGGGGAATGGACAGTTTATTGATAATGTAACAGCCATCATACAAACTTTAAAAAAAGATCCAAGAGTATTAGGGGTATCTCCTAAAGTAACAGCGCAAGTATTTTACAACGTAGGTAATATTGATATCACAGGAGTCATTAATGGCGTTGATGTAGAAGCTGAAAGTAAATTATTTCATTTTAGCGATTATGTGCCTAAGGGAAATATGATGGATTTGCGCAATGTGCCAAATAGTATTATTCTTGGTAAGGCAGCGGCAGATAAAATGTTGGCTAGCATAGGCGATGTGGTGCAAGTGACTACGCCACGAGGAGATAGGCAATCACTTAAAGTTGTAGGCTTTTTTCAATCGGGCTTGCAAGATTTAGATAAGGTTCAAAGCTTTGCTTCCTTGGCTACGACACAAAAGTTGTTAGGTAGACAGGGCTCTTATATTACAGATTTAAATGTAAAGTTATTTGATATCCTGCAAGCACCCGCCTTAGCAAAGGAATATCGAGGGCTGTTTGATACAGATGCTGAAGATATTCAAACTGCAAATTCTCAATTCGAAACAGGCAGTAATGTACGTAGTATTATTTCTTATGCGGTGGGCATTACATTGTTGATTGTAGCAGGTTTTGGGATTTACAATATCCTCAATATGATGATTTACGAAAAAATGGATTCAATTGCGATATTGAAAGCTACAGGATTTTCGGGGTCTGATGTGAAGCGAATATTTACAACCATTGCACTCACAATCGGTTTGTTTGGCGGATTACTTGGGTTGTTGTTTGGATTTTTATTGTCTAGTGTAGTAGATCAAATTCCATTTAATACAGCTTCTCTGCCCACTATTAAAACGTTTCCTGTCAATTATAATCCTAAATATTATATCATTGGAATTGTATTTTCTTTAATCACGACTTATTTAGCTGGATTATTTCCTGCCAGAAAAGCAAGTAAGATAGATCCTGTAATCATTATTCGAGGTAAATAGTATGAGTCAAATAATTTTGGAAGCAAAATCCATCAGCAAAAATTTTCACGATCCGATTACGATACCAATTTTAAAGGAGGTGAGTTTTTCTATCAACAAAGGCGATTTTGTTTCTGTGATTGGTAAATCGGGTTGTGGCAAATCAACTTTGTTATATATACTTTCTACGATGGATACAGATTATGAAGGCGAATTGTATATTGATCAAGAATTGATGAAGCCGCTTTCGGAAAAGGCTTTAGCAAAAATCAGAAATGAAAAAATTGGTTTTGTATTTCAGTTTCATTATTTGTTGAATGAATTTAATGTATTGAAAAATGTGATGTTGCCAGGTATCAAATTAGGCAAGTTTACCGAAAGTGAAATTGAACACAAGGCCATGGAGAAATTAAAAATTTTAGATATTCATGAGCAAGCTTTGAAAATGCCTAATCAATTATCTGGTGGACAAAAGCAACGTGTAGCTATTGCACGTGCATTAATTAATGATCCGCACATCATTATGGGAGATGAGCCTACAGGAAATTTAGATAAAAAAAATAGTGAAATTGTATTTGATACCTTCAAGAAGTTAGCTTCGGATTTTAATCAGACCTTATTGATTGTGACACACGATAATGAATTTGCCGCGCGTACGAATCGGATTATTGAAATGGAAGATGGAAGGATTATTTAGGTGTTGAGGTTCTTAAAATTAAATAAGTGAGAGAGTTTAAGGCTCATTTAGCTATATCTCTTCCAAGTTTAAACATTAGGAAAGCTAAATACCAAAATAATGATGATAGTTTAGAATAGAACAAAGAATGTTAGCAAATGACAATACGATCTCATTCAACTTAAAGGCATAAGAAAATACCCAATGAAGGGTATATGGGAACTATGAAATTGTTTTCAAATTTGTAAAAAATATTACAGATGAAAAAATTCAAACAAACTGCCTTAGTGACCATGATGAGCTTGCTTATTTTTTCGTGCAAGAAATCTAGCACAAACCAAGAAACCACAAACCCGCCAGCGAATGCCTATACATTTAAATTAGATGGAAGTGAAATAAAAGTAGATTCAGCACGTGCTACACTATATACATTAGGCGTGGCGCCTTTTGGTCGTATGATAGATGTATATGCTTTTAAGGGTGGGGTGCAAATGTTAGAATTTCATTTTAGACCAGTCACGGGTGAAGTAACTGCCGATGGTACTTTCACCAACGCGTGGCTAACCTTAAAAACGGGTCAAGTATTTCCAACAGATTATTATAATTCTATTTCTGGCAAATTGACTGTAACGCAATGTGATACTATCAACAAGAAAGTTGTGTGCGGATTTAATTTTGTGGGCAGTAATGGTTCTGTTACAAAAAATATTACAGACGGAAATTTAACTGTTGATATTACACAAGTGCAATAATTGTTTATAGTCGCCTAGGGAATAATTTTTGCGCAAGGATAAAGATTTTAGAATATATATCATGTCGTATTCACTCTTTTTGATAGAAGTAAAACGAAGCTAACTTTTCGATTTGAAAATTAATAGTTTGATACAAGTGGCTATTGTTTTTTAAATGTACAAAGACTAGCCAAGTACAATGTGTTAGTCAAGAATTTTAAAAAGCAACTCTTCTAGATAAGCTGCAGTAAATTGATTACTCGGCTGTTGATGAATATCAGTAAGTTTAGGCAAATATTGACAAAAAAATTGCTGATCATGAGAGGTCTCAATGAGCGTACTACTTAAGGAACGTGGATATTTGTATGCAGGATTGTAGGCAACGATTATTTCAGCTATTTTACTGCATAAATCTTTATAAGGTTTAAACACTTCATGTTCGTTAATTGCTTTCACTTCTTTCACTAAGTATACCTTGCTGCTTTCTGTGATGACAATATGGTGTAAATATGTTTTGTTATATTCTAATTGACCTGCTCTATCTGGTAATTCATTTGTCAATAATTCAATGATGGTTTTTAATTTGATTTTGTTATCCTGAATATTTTGAAGCTTAAACATCACTAAAAATTCCATGTAACTCCAATACCAATTTAAAATATAAAGTAAAAGCCGATGTTTATTTTCGAAGTATCTATAAACAGAAGCTTCGGTTGTTTGCATGTCTATTGCAAGTTTTTTAAAGGTAAAATGCTCAAATCCTACATTATAAATTAGGTCAATCGCATGTTTGATAATTTGTCTGCCTAATTCACTTTGTTCTGGATTTCTCAGAAAAATATTTTCATTTACCTTAAAACTCACTTGGAAGTCCATAATTCAAGTATTTTTACAAATGTAGTAAAGATATATTAAAATGAAGTCATAATATTCTTATAGTATATTTAACATTTATAAATAATAGTAATACTATTATAATAAAAAGTATTTATATATTTGCCTAAATAGTACAACATGGAAACAAACCATCTATTTAGAAAAATATGGAACTTACTGCTACAAGATAAGAGTGAAATTTTTGCTATCTACTTTTATGCCATATTAAGCGGTTTAGTTCAACTAAGTGTACCAATTGGCGTACAAGCAATTATTGGATTTGTGCTAGGTGCTTCTATGGTAACTTCTTTATATGTATTGATATTTTTGGTGGTATTAGGTGTGTTGTTTGTAGGTATTTTTCAAATGAATCAAATGAAACTTATTGAAAAAATACAACAACAAATTTTTGCAAGATATGCCTTCGATTTCGCTGAAAAAATACCCAGACTAGATTTGCTAAAAACGGATCAATATTATCTGCCAGAAAAAATCAATAAATTTTTTGATACAATAAATGTACAAAAGGGCTTATCAAAAATTTTATTAGATGTGCCTACAGCTAGTATTCAGATTTTATTTGGCCTGATTTTATTGGCTTTATATCATCCTGTATTTATAGTATTTGGTTTTGTGTTGATCACTATTTTGTGGGTGATTTTAAAATACACTAGCAAAAAGGGACTTAGCACTAGTTTATTAGAGAGTAAATATAAATACAAAGTAGTTGCTTGGTTTGAAGAAATGGCTAGAATCATTAAATCATTTAAGTTTAGTCAAGGAAGCCACTTGAATTTAAAAAGAACTGATGAAAATGTATCAAGTTATCTGAATGCTAGAACAGCGCATTTTAAAATTTTATTGTTTCAATACAGAGCCTTAGTTGCATTTAAAGTGGCCATTATTACCGCTATGCTAAGCGTAGGTACTTATTTGCTTTTAGAACAACAATTAAATATTGGTGAGTTTATTGCAACCGAAATTGTAATTATCACAGTAATAAGTGCTGTGGAAAAGCTAATCAGTAGTTTAGATAGCGTGTACGATACACTTACAGGGTTAGAGAAATTGGCCATAGTCACTGAAAGTCCACTCGAAAAGGAAGGGACATTTAGTTTTCAACATCAACAAGAAGGCATGGAAATTGAATTTAGAGATTTTGGCTTTGAATATCCCGATGGGAAAAAAGCCTTACAACATATTAATATGCATATTAAGCCCAATGCTAAAATTTGTATTTCAGGAGGAGCAGGAGCAGGAAAATCTACTTTAATTAAGGTGCTTAGCGGAAGTTACAGAGCCTTTGAGGGCACTATTTTATTGAATAAAATTCCAATTGGAAATTATCAATTACAATCATTAAGAAATGCAACGGGCGTGTATCTCAACCAACGAGAATTATTTGAAGGTACCGTTTGGGAAAATATAAGTATGGGGAAAGAAAATGTAACAATGAATGATATTATGCAAGTCTCGAAAAAAGCAGGTCTTGAAAATTTTGTTACAGATTTATCAAATGGTTTTGAAACCCGTGTTGATCCGGTAGGAAAAAAATTGGCTGATTCAGTAAGTAAAAAGATATTGATTTTAAGGGCATTGCTTGGCGAGCCTGAATTGTTGCTATTAGAAGAACCTTGGCAAGGTTTAGAGGCCAATGAAAAATTATCATTGAAGAAATATTTGTTCGATAAAAATTTAAAATCTTCAGTTATAATTATTAGCAATGATCCTGAGTCTTTAGATCAATTTGATTTACATCTCCAGTTGAAAAATGGTAGAGCAAACCTTTTTAATCAGTCTTAATCATGGAAACTACACAGCAACATTTTATTAAGCTAAATGCTTTACAGCAAATTTATCGATATGATAGAAAAAGTAAAGTCAAGTTTTGGTTTTTTGGCATCATGCTTTTTTTGATAGTCACACTTTTTTTGCCGTGGACGCAAAATATAAAATCAAAAGGAATAGTTACATCGCTTTGGCAAGACCAACGTCCCCAAGAAATGAATACGGCTATTGCTGGACGTATTGTAAAATGGTGGGTGAGGGAAGGTGACTATGTAAAAAAAGGTGATACCATTTTACAACTCAGTGAAATTAAAGAAGATTATTTAGATCCTAATTTAGTTGGACGTACACAAGAACAACTCAATGCGAAAAAAGGGGCTATTCAAAATTATCAAAGCAAAATATCAACCAACTATACGCAAGTAGGCGCCTTGCAAGCAGCTAAAAATCTTAAGTTGAGTCAGCTAAGCAACAAGCTAAGCCAATTAAAAAACAAAATTCAGGGTGAAGAAGCTGAGCTACTTGCAGCGAATAATGATTTTAATTTGTCTAAAGATCAATATGAACGACAACAAAAAATGTTTGATCAAGGTCTTGTTTCACAAACCCAATTACAACAAAGAAATATGTCGTTTCAACAAGCGCTAGCTAAAAAAATAGTGGCTGAAAATAAATTAGCCCAAACCAAGCAAGAGCTTAATAATGTGAACATTGAAAAATTTGCAATCGAACAAGAGTATACAGAAAAGATAAGTAAAATTGAAGGAGATAGATTTCAGAATCAAAGCCAAATTGCCACAAGTCAAAGCGATGTAGCTAAATTAGAAAATCAAGTGATGAATTATACCATTCGAAATGGCATGTATTATATTTTGGCTCCTCAAGATGGTCAAATTGTGCAAGCAAAAAGTAGCGGTATTGGTGAAGTGGTTAAAGAGGGAGAAAGAATCACGACAATTGTGCCTACTCGAGTTGATTATTGCGTAGAAATGTTTGTACGACCTGTAGATTTACCATTGATTAATATTGGTCAAAAAGTAAGATTCATGTTTGATGGATTTCCTGCCATTGTATTTAGTGGATGGCCTGATAATAGCTATGGAACTTTTGGTGGCAAGGTTGTATCCTACGAAAACACAATTAGCCCGAATGGTTTGTTTCGCGTTTTAGTTGCAGAAGATTCAACTGAAAAACCTTGGCCAGCTCAGATTAAAATTGGAAGTGGAGCTCAAAGCATTGCCCTCTTAAATGATGTGCCAATTTGGTATGAGTTATGGAGAAATATTAATGGGTTTCCGCCAGATTATTATGCGGTGAAGAATAGTACAAAAAAGAAGTAAGCTCTAAATAAATTTATGCATGAAAATTTTCCAATTGTTGATATTGTTTGTAGTGTGTTGTCTGAAATTGTTTGGCCAACAAAATACTTTAAGTGATAAACAATTACTTGAGTTAGTTAGACTGTATCATCCGGTAGTCAAACAAACACAACTAGATATTGATATGGCAAATGCTGATATCACCAAAGCAAGAGGAGCTTTTAATCCAATCATTTCAAATGAAGTAGGCAAGAAAACCTTTGAAGGTAAAAATTATTATGATTACTTCTCTCCAGAAATCAGTTTGCCAACTTGGTATGGTATCTCGATGAATGCTGGGGTTGAAAATTTAGCAGGTACAAGAACCGATCCAACAGAAACTTTAGGGGCAACTAATTTTGTAGGCGTAAGTGTACCGCTTGCTAAAAATTTATTGATAGATAAACGAAGAGCCTTTTTGCAACAAGCCAAGGTGATGAGGGACATGGAAATTACACAAAGAAGGGCAGCGCTTAATGATTTGTACATGGAGGCTATGGAAGCTTATTGGTCATGGGTGCAAGCTTACAAAGCTTTACAAGTTGTAAACAAACTCATTGAAATAAATGAAACTAGACTAAGCCTAATCAATCAATCATTGAAATTTGGTGAACGTGCCGCTATAGATACCACCGAAGCCTTAACACAGCTTCAGAATTTTCAATATCTTCAAAATGAATATGGATTGCAATTTCAGCAAGCAGGTATTTTGATGAGCGCATTTTTATGGAAAGCAAATGATGAACCTTACCTGCTTCCTGAAACCATTGTACCCTCTGAAGCAAGTGACAAAATAGTAAATGAAATATGGCCAATTCCAGTAATTGAAGAGTTGATCGAACGTGCCACTGAGCAACACCCTAATTTGACTATTTACACAAATAAATTAGATTGGTTAAAGGTAGATAAGCGATTAAAATTTCAAGAGTTATTACCCAAATTAGATGTGCAGTATAATGCATTAGGCAAAGGGTATCAAATGCAATCTACCCTTACAAATGCTTCTATGTTTGAAAATAATTTTAAATATGGACTTAAATTTGAAATGCCTTTATTACTTGGACAAGGTCGTGGTGAATATAGAAAGGCAACACTTAAAATAGCACAAACTGTTCTTGAAAAGAAACAAAAACAAGTGGCCATTCAACTCAAAGTAAGAAATTATTATCAAGCCTATCTAACCATTCAAAAGCAATTGAATTTATTAAAGAATCAGCTAGAGAATTATCGTCGTTTGTTTAAAGCTGAAGAGCAAAAGTTTGATAATGGAGAAAGCTCATTGTTTTTGGTCAATAGCCGAGAAAATAAATTATTAGAAACTGAAGTAAAACTAGCAGAAGTTACTGCCAAGTATTACAAAACTATTTATGCCTTGCAATGGAGTGCTGGATTGTTAGAATAAAAGATGAGATTAATTCATATTTTGGTTGAAATTGTGATGCTGTATTGCGGCAACGATAGCAGTGGAAAGCCCGGAGTGACGACGAAGGAGGCATGAGGACTTGGAGCGAATAGCGTGTATGCCGCCCTAAGGAAAAATAAAATTTAAGGCTGTTTTTTATCATCATGTTCATCTCCATAACCGGCAACGCCTCCACTCACTGCCATCTTCATAGCTTGTGAAGGATTAATGTCAAGAGGAGTGATATCATCTTTATGCACAATGAATAAAAACCCACTCACGGCATAAGAATGAGGCATATAAACGGCTACATGATCTTGAAGCCCTAAGCGACCAAGTTCTTTTTGTGTAATAAAACCAATTTGAAATATTTCTGGCGAAGATCTGACTTTAACTAAAACGGGCTTGGTGAATTTCTTTTTGTCGCCCATAAAACTTTCAACCACATCCTTCACCGAGGTATAGATGTATTTAATAAAAGGCGTACGTTCGAGAATGCCTTCGAAAAAATCAATGAGAAATTTCCAAACTAAAAACGTGCTACCAAGCCAGCCAATGAGCACTAAAGATCCAATGACAATGAAGAAGCCTATACCACGAGGCCAGTTTTCGTTTTTTAAATCAAGAAAATCAAAAATCGAATACACAGCCCAAGCTGTAATAGCTAAAGGCGAAACAATAATAATACCTTGAAAAAAATATTTTAATAATAACTGTGCTGCTTTGCGCATAAAACTTCACCAATTAAGGCACGAAGATATACATAAACATCTTTTGGTTGTATGGAATACTTGAATGGAAATGAAACGCACGAAAAGGAAAAGTTGTCTATTTCTTGTTCAAAGAGATTTGATTTACATTTGCGCTATGCAAGAAATCGTTGATAAAATTGAAAATTTCAAGAAAGAGATTGATGAGTTAGTACCTTCGAGTGTAGAAGAGCTAGAATCTTATAGAATCAGGTTCCTCGGATCAAAAGGCTTGGTGAAGGAGCTCATGAGCGAAATGAAGAATGTATCTAAAGAACTTCGGAAAGACTTTGGCGCTAGATTAAATGAATTTAAGCAATTTGCCGAAGAAAAGTATGAGGCTTACAAAGTGCAGCATCAACCTGCTTCTGCCATCAAGGTTGAGCGCGGTCCTGATCCGAGTTTGCCTGCTCAATTGTCTGAAACTGGGGCAAGACATCCGATTCAAACAACCATGAATAAAATGGTGTCGATATTTGAAAAAATTGGATTTACAGTGGCTGATGGGCCAGAAATTGAAGATGATTGGCATAATTTTAATGCATTAAATTTACCCGAAAATCACCCTGCAAGAGATATGCAGGACACTTTTTATATTTCTAAAAATCCAGATTGGTTGCTTCGTACACATACGAGTAGTGTGCAGGTCAGGGTGATGAAAGAAGGTAAATTACCAATCCGTCAAATTTTTCCTGGACGCGTATATAGAAATGAAACGATATCGGCAAGGGCACACTGTTTCTTTCATCAGGTTGAAGGTTTGTATATTGATGAAAAAGTATCTTTTGCTGATTTGAAGCAAACTTTATATTATTTTGTGAAAGAAATGTTTGGTCCCGAAGTAAAGGTTCGGTTTAGACCATCTTATTTCCCGTTTACAGAACCAAGTGCTGAAATGGATGTGAGTTGTTTTATTTGTCATGGCAAAGGGTGTAATGTATGTAAGCATACAAGTTGGGTAGAAATTTTAGGTTGCGGCATGGTGCATCCGAATGTATTAAGTAATTGTGGCATCGATCCGGAAAAATATAGTGGTTTTGCTTGGGGTATGGGCGTAGAACGAACAACCATGATGCTGCACGGTATTAGAGATATTCGCGTAATGTCTGAAAACGACTTGAGGTTTCTAGAACAATTTAAAGGGGTGGTTTAGCAGTAAGTCTACCTTCGCAGGCAACACCTATAAAATGATACACCATGTTGAGCCATTTTTCATTCATCAATACTAAAGCATGATTTTAGTTACAGGCGCAACAGGTCTTTTAGGGCATCATTTGTTACAAGCTTTAGAGGTCAAGCAAATGCCAGTAAGGGCCTTGTGCAGACAAACAGAGGGCTTGCCTAAATTCAATCATGTAGAATGGTTTCAAGGAGATATTGTAAATATTGTTGAGCTTGAACGGGCCATGCAGGGTGTTACACATATCTATCATTGTGCTGCAAAAGTGAGTTATGATCCTAGGTGGCACCACGAAATGATGCGCATCAATATTGAAGGCACTGCAAACGTGGTAAACTTGGCGCTAGATTATGAGGTGGCTAAAATGATTTATGTCAGTTCAATTGCTACGCTCGGAAAGGAAGATAAAGGTAAATTGGTCAGCGAACAAACAGAATGGCTTGATAAGGAACCACATTCTATGTACGCAGAAAGTAAATACTATGCCGAAATGGAAGTATGGCGTGGCATAGGCGAAGGATTGCAAGCAGTTATCGTAAATCCTTCAGTGATCTTGGGCGAGGGCGATTGGCAGAAAAGTAGTACTAATTTGTTTAAAATTGTCTACGACGAATTTCCTTGGTATACCAACGGATCAACAGGTTGGGTAGATGTTAAAGATGTGGTGAAGGTGATGATTCGCTTAATGGAAAGCTCTATTTGCCAAGAGAAGTTTATTGTCAATGGCGCAAATGCGTCATTTAAGGATGTTTTCACGATGATGGCTAATGGCCTGAAAAAGCGACCACCCTACAAAAAGGCTTTACCTTGGATGTCGGAAATTGTTTGGCGTTTAGCGTATTTAAAAAGTATACTGAGTGGCAAGGTAGCTACCATTACAAAGGAAACTGCGATAACGGCTCATCAACAGCAAGCCTTTAGTAGCGCTAAATTGTCTCAAACTTTGCCAGATTTTTCCTTTACTCCACTCGAAGAAACGATTGCTAGGGTGTCAGAAAAAATGCTTCAGTCGATTGAATAGACATAAAGAATGTTGGGTGGCGCACACGCTTTTCGCTGCTACTCCTCCCACGCCGAAGCCAAGCGTGGTGCGGGGTATCCGCTGCAATCGTTGCCACAATACAACATTCGTATAACCGTTTGTTTGTCGACCAACAATTATGTTCTTTGGTGACTATCCTTTAAACTTCCTTACTACGACAAATGAACACAAATGACTTATGTCTCATACCAACAAGTTATATAACATTTTAGAAGATAAAATATTCATGAAGGCAAAAGTGGAAAAGCATTCGGGTGTCTTTAAAGTTAATCATAAGAACTTTTAAATCTGAATTTTAATTTCCAAGTTGCTTAATCACCAATTCCAGTCCTTGAATATGTTCTTTAAATGCCTTTTCTCCTTCAGGGGTTACGCTGTAAGTTGTATTGGTTTTTCTTCCAATAAATCCTTTTTTGACTTGAATATAATTAAGTTCTTCAAGCGGTTTTAAATGAGAAGCCAAATTACCGTCTGTAATGGAAAGAAGTTCTTTTAAAAAATTAAAATTCACGTCTTCATTCATCAATAAGGCACTCATGATGCCTAATCGAATTCTGTTGTCGAAAGCTTTATTTAATAATTGAATGGGTGAGCTCATGTGGTTTGATTAAACTTTTGCTGTATTTTTTCATACTTCCACCACATAAATACACCATAAACTATATGTAAAACTCCAAAGCCTAGTGCCCAGAAATAAAGACTATAACCAGGAATAAGTAGGTCGATTAACCCAACACCAATTTGGCCATATCCTAAAAACCGAACTTCTCCAAGCGTATATTTACTGCCATTCACAAGTCCAAGACCATAAAATATTAAACAGGAAGCAGCAATCAATTGGTATTGTTCTAATGCTATCATTTTTAAAATGAGAAGTCCTCCTACACCAATTGGCAAAAAGGTATGCCACAAAAGGCGTTTGGAAGTTTCGCTCCAAATAGGTAAGCCTTTTTTTCGACTTTCTGCATAAGTAAACAAAAATGAACCAATAAAGGCAACAACAAATACGATGATAGCAATGCTTAGCAATGAATTTCTTAGATCTTCTGGGTAAGCAGTTCTTTGATAAGCCGGTTCTATATTATGATGTTGGAGCTGAAGCTGAGCTAGCCAAGCACCCACTAAGGCTGCGAGTCCTGCACAAATACCGCTCCATCCACTAAGGCTAACGAAGCGACTACTATGCTCCATCATTTTTCTGATTTCTTTGATTTGATCTAAGGGGTGCTGATGATCCATAGACATATGTTTACTTTGAAATGCAAAGTTAAAATGTTTGAAGTAGAAATCTAAGATTAAATCTTTTTATAAAAATGTTGTTGGTTTTAAGCACATTATGTATGAAAATTTAAACTCAATTTTATTGATTTTAAAGGCCATGAAGAAGTTTAACAGTAGCTTAATATTTTTTTGGGGATAAATTAAAAAAAACTTACTTTCACGTCTTGAATTAGTTATGCGGTAAAGCCGAAACCGATATTAAACAGAGGCGAAAAATCTTATTTGTTATGAATAAACTTAAACTATTCCTTTTTTTCTTACTTGCTACCTTTTTTGCCCACGCGCAAACACCCCAATTCTTGAAAGGTGGAGGTACAACGAGTAATGGTATTCCATTTAATAGCACAACTGTGTTAAAATCGCAGTCTTTGTATACTGCGGCAGAATTAGGAAGCGCCACTGCAGGTTATATCACAAGAGTTTACTTCAGAAGTAGTGCTGTTTCTTCAACAGCTACATTTACAAATTTTAATATTAATTTAGGTCAAACAAGTGCTACAGGCTTTGCAAGTTCTGGAACTTTGTTTTTCACTGGCTTGACTAATGTATATTCTGCCCCAACAGTTACCTTAACCACAAATGCAGTTGCAGGTTCAGGAGGAACAGGTGGTTGGTTTTATGTAGATATACCTTCGCCATATTTTTTATATGATCCTGCACAAAGACTTATAGTTGAAATTTCATTCGCCTCTAAAAGTGCTGGCGGATTTACCGTATTTACAACTACCACAGGTGCAGCGCCCAACAATAAACGTATTACAGCAACCACGCTTGCAGCCACACTAGGAACTACTGTCACCTCATGGCCTGATTTCGGGATTGATGTCATACCGCCAGTTAGTTGTGCAACGCCGGCAGACCAAGCCACTGCATTAAATCTAACGCCTGTGTCTTCTTCTCAAATCAATGTTTCTTATACGGCAGCAGCAAGCACACCATCAGGTTACTTAGTAGTTAGATATCCAAATTTAGCAGCTACAACAAATCCAGTAGATGCAACTGCTTATACAGCAGGTGCAAGTTTAGGCTTAGGAACAGTTGTTTACAATGGAACGGGTACTTCTTTTAATAATACTGGATTGACTGGAGGGACTACATACGATTATTATGTGTATACCTACAATAATACATCATGTGCAGGTGGTCCGAAGTATAATACCACAACGCCTTTGACCGGCAGTGCTACTACTAATTCTTGCTCAGCTTTAACGGGTACTTTTACTGTAGGTCCAACAGGAACATATGCGTCTTTGACTAGTGCAATGACCGATATTTCGAATAATGGATTAGGCGGGCCAATTGTACTTGAATTACAAGCAGCCTATGCAAGCACAGTAGAAACATTCCCTATAACTTTTCCTACAAATGCTTGTGTAACATCTGTAAAAACAATTACAATCCGACCTGAATTAAGTGCCACAAATTTAAGTATCGTGAACAATGCAGCTACTCCAACGTTAGATTTCAACGGAGGTTCTAATGTATTAATAGATGGTAGACCTGGAGGAATCGGTTCAACTGGTCAATTATTGATTTCAAATACTACCATAAGTGCCCCTGCTGTTACGATGGCAAACGATGCCACAAACAATACAATTACTTATTGCGAATTAACTTCGAATAATGCTGGTATCGCAGGAGCAGCAGGAGCTGGTATCGTAAATATCGGAGGAACCACTGGAATAACTGGAAACGATAATAATACTTTTAGTTATTGCAATGTGCATAATGCAGCAGGTGCGAATCCGACTGTGGCCTTTAATATTAATGGCTCTACTGGTTCTGCTACATTGAATAACGATAATATAAGTATTACAAATTGTGATATCTACGATTATTTCAGTGCAACTTTAGGTTATACAGGGGTATATTTTGGTACCGGTACAAACGCTTCAACTATTAGCAATAATAAATTTTATCAAACTCTTGCTAGAACTATTACAGGGACTGCAACCAACAGAGATTTGCATATCAACAATCCTACTGGAAATACTTCTGGAAGTGGATTCACAGTGAATAATAATTTTTTTGGTGGAAATAGCAGTGCAGGAACTGGAGTTTATACCTTGACTGGAACAACGACTCATTTATATAATTCAGCAGTAATTGCAGTTGGAACAGGCACAACAACACAAGTTCAAGGTAATACATTTACCAATATGTCTATGACAAGTGCTAGTTTGTCTGCAGCAGCATTTTCTTGCTTGTTTGTTTCGGCAGGTACAGTTGATATCGGTACAACAACCTCTAACCTAATCGGTGTAGCTAATACTGATGCTTCGGTTAGCCCTGCAATCACATTTACAAATACAGGAGTAAGTGCCGGAGGATTTATTCCATTATTTGCTTCCAGCGGAACATTGAATGTGACGAATAATATCATTGCAGGTATACGATTAGTTGGATCAGTAACTTCAAATGTTGATTTTAGTGCCATTGCTGTGAATAACGGGAATATCAATATTACCAACAATACGATAGGAAGTGCAAATACACCAAAAAGTATTTTTTATGCTACTACTGGTAGTACTAGTGGTGGAACTTCTCGTTTCAATGGTATCTTATTAAGTGTAACAGGCGCTTTTGGAACAACAAATATTACTGGTAACACTATAGCAAATATGCAATGCAATAATGATGCGATTACTGGTAATAATACGGCACGTGGAATTTCTATGATAGGTACTTTTTCAGCTGGCACGAATGCATTCAATATCTCAAATAATATAATCAGAGATATCACCACTGCATCAGGAAATGGAAGTACAGGAGCTTCCGCAGCATTGATAGGCATTGCGCTTGGAACTTCAGGTTCTTCGGGAACTTACACAATCAATGGAAATAGTATTTATAATTTAGGCTTAACCAATACATCAACAACTTTAGCACTTCAAGTAACAGGTATTACTTTTAATGGTACACCAAGTTCTGCGATCACAAATAACTTAATTACTAAAAATATTATTCACAGTTTAGGTGTAACAGCAGTTAATACCAATGCATTTATCAATGGAATAGAAATACTTGCCGGGTCTGCAACTTATGCGAATAACATGATTCGCTTAGGAATTGATGGCGCAGGAAATAGTATTTCAACAGCTTTGGTTATTCGAGGAATTAACAAAACAAGCACGCTTGTAAATAATTTTTACTTTAATAGTTTGTATATCGGTGGAACAGGGGTAGGAACAACTGTAAAAAATTCAGGTGCGTTTATTAAAACAAGCACTGGTAATGACGATATTAGAAATAATATTTTTGTAAATAATCGAGCTAATGCAACCACCGGTGGAAAGCACTATCAACTTCAATTGATTAATAATTCAGGCATTAATTTAAATTATAATAATTATTTTGGAACTGGAGCAGGCACTGTCTTTGCTTTGAATTTGGCGGCAGACGTAGCTGGATATACATTAAATTGGATTGCTGGTGATGGAAATAGTAAAAACTACGATCCGAATTACATGAACCCAACTGGTGACGCATCAACAGTGGATTTGCATATCAATGCTGTGCCCGCTTCTCCAATTGAATCAACCGGAACGCCGATTGCTTTAATCACTGATGATATTGATGGACAATTACGTTCAGGTTTAACACCTACTGATATGGGGGCTGATGCCTTAAATGCAATCTCATTATTTATTTGTTCAAGTGCAAATAATTTAGGAACAGTTTCTGCCTCGCCTACATCAGTTTGTGAAGGAACTACTTCTACTTTATCATTGATAGGATATGATTTTAATATCACTGGTATTACTTATCAGTGGAAATCTTCAACTGTTTCAGGAGGTCCTTATACCAATGTGGTTGGCGGTTCAGGTGAAACTACACCAGTTTATACAACTCCTGCTTTAACTAACGGAACTTATTATTATGTACTTGAAAGAACATGCTCAAATTGTGGACCTTGCTCTATAACAAGTGCAGAAGTATCTGTTCAGGCATATACAATTACCCCACCAAGTTCAATCAGTACTTCACAATGCGGACCTGGAATTCCAACAGTTTCTGTTGCAACAACCGGGGTAGGTAGCGGTCAATATTATTGGTATAGTGCAGCATCAGCAGGTAACTTATTACAAGGGCCTACTATGCAAACTTATTACAGCAATGATTTTAGTTCTGCAACATTGACAAATTCATCAATCACAGGAAATGCAACTATTTCTGGTGGTGATCTTAAACTACACCCAAATGCAGTAAGTCAATATGGCGCTTTTACTGTGAATGCTAGTGGAATAAATTCAAGTCGTTATCAAGTTGATTTTGATTTGACTACCATTGGAACGCCAACCAATATGGCAGATGGATTGAGTTATAGCTTTAGTGATGATGGTGTTTCAACGGCTGAAGCTGGAATGAATGCTGAAAATGGCACTGGTACTAAGTTGAAAGTTGCTTTTGTTGAGTATGGAGCAGGTTTGGAAGGAATTTATTTAATGTATAACTGTACAACAAATGAACAAACTTCAGTTACCTCAGGTGTATTGGCTTATTCTAATAATTTAACATGGAGAGGTACTACAAATCATATTACGTTGATTATTGATGATTTCGGTAAAGCAACTTTGAAATTAGGTGCTACGACTATTTTTAATAATGTGCAATTACCTGCTGGTTATTTATCCGCTAATCGCGCTACTTGGAAACATATTATCAAGAGTAGATCTGGAGGCATTTCAAGCGGAACTACCGTTGATAATGTAGTTATTCAAACTGAATCATCAGCTCCTGGATATACTACTTACTTGACACCAATTACAACAACAACTACATTTTATGTCTCAGAAAAGGGAACCAATGGTTGTTACAGTGGAAGAACCGCAGTTACAGCAACTGTTGTTACTCCTCCTACAGTAACTGCAACACCTTTAAATACAACTGTTTGTGAAGGATATCCGGTAACTCTTACAGGTGGAGGTACAGCTACTTCATTTACTTGGAGCCCAAGTGTACCTGATGCCACACCTTTTCCGGCAACAACTTCTACAACTTATACTGTTACTGGTTCTGATGGAACATGCACAAACACAGCAACAGCAGTGGTTGTTGTGAATCCTGTAATGACAGGTACAGTAAGTGCCACTCCTGCTGCTTTTTGTCTTGGCGGAACAGCTCAATTAGATGCTGCAGTAGCTTCAATTTGTCCACCTTCCAATATTTCTGGATTCACTGGGTTTTATGCACCTGCTTCTTGGACTTTTGCAGGAAACGGTGGAAGTAATAATTTTGCTGGAGCGCCTGCAAACATTCAATTAACAACTAGTACTGCGAACCTTGGAAATAATAGCGTTACAAGTCTTACAAGAACCCTTACATGTACAGGTAGTGGAACTGTTACATTCAATTGGACATTCACCCATCCTGATGTAGGTGTTTTTCACCAACCAAGATATAAAAAGAATGCAACTGTTACAGTCTTCCCTTCTTATAATCAAGGGGCTGGTGCAGGCACACAAAGTGGAACAATCTCCATACCTGTAGTAGCAGGTGATGTGATATCGTTAGAGGCATTTACTCAAGATGATTCTCAGCCAGCTACATTAACAGTATCCAATTTCTCTGCGCCTCCTGGACAAGAAACAGGTACAGTTACCTATTGGACTTTGCCATCTGGAGGAACTAATTTAGGAGCACCTCCTATTAATGTAACTCCAACTACTTCGGGTGCTAACTTATATTATGCTGAATTTACTGTAACTACCTCAGGTTGTGTAAATTTAGTTAGGACACCAGTTACTGTAACTGCAAATGCATTGCCTGCAGTAACTTCAACACCTAGTGCTGCTTCAGCTTGCATAAATAGTCAAGTTACTTTGGCTGGTGATGGTGCAGGAAGTAATGCTTCTTATGTATGGAGTGGTGGAATAACAGATAATACGCCTTTCACAGCAACTATTCTTGGGCCAACTACATATACAGTAACAGGAACGGATTTAAACACTACTTGTAGTAATACAGCTACCGTAGTGGTAACTGTCAATGATTTGCCAATTATTACTGCAACACCATCAATGAGTGAAGCTTGTATTGGTAAAGATGCGACCTTAGCAGGTGGCGGTGGATTACCAGGTTCTTATACTTGGAGTGGTGGTATTACAGACAATACTCCTTTCACAACAGTTGTGCTTGGTCAAACAACATACACTGTGACTGGTACTGATGCGAATACTTGTTCAAACACTGCAACAGCGGTAGTTAATGTAAATGACTTACCTTTAATTACTGCAACACCTTCATCAGCAACAGTTTGCCAAAATGCACAACTTACCTTAACTGGTGGTGGTGCTGGATTAGGTGGTGGATATGTATGGAGTGGTTCAGTAGTTGATGCAACACCTTTCACGATGTTGAGTGCTGGTCCAACAGAAACATATACTGTAACAGGAACAGATGCAAATACTTGTTCAAATACAACTTCAATCACCATCAATATAAATCCAATCCCAACAGTGACTGCTAGTGCTAGTTTATCAAGTACCTGTGAAAATACAACAGTGATATTCACTGGAGGTGGTGCAGGTATTGGAGCAAGTTATACATGGGATAATGGAGTAACCGATGGTTTGCCTAAAGTAGTGACTGCCAATAATTTTTATACTGTTACCGGAACAGATGCTAACACTTGTACTGGTATAGCTTCTGTGTTGGTTGGCGTAAATGCAGCAAGTCCTGATCTAAGTAATGCAACTTCGGGCAATACATCTTCTGTTGCTGGATTAAATTCTGATACAGATGATCAAATTGCTAATAGCTTTATTAGTTATTACTCTGGTAGCTGTAATTTAATTGCTAGCATTAATAGTACTGCTGCACTTGGCTTGACTACTGTTACAGTGAATGTTGATAATAACGTTAATACGCACAATGGACAACCTTACTTGGAAAGATGGTTTCAAATTGAACCTACTACAAACACAGGTACTGGAATCATCTTTTATTTAACTCAAGCAGATTTTGATACCTACAATGTGTACGCAACTTCAAATGGTTGGCCTTTACTTCCAACTGGTCCAAGTGATGCTGCAGGTATTGCTCGATTACGTGTAACTAAAAATGATAATGCTGGTTTAGGAATTAATCCGGTAGTTATTACACCAAATAATGTAGTTTGGAATGCTGCGACAAGTTATTGGGAAATAAATGTTTCTGTAACTAGTTTGAGTCAATTCCATTTCCATGCAGAGAATCCTAATAATGTGCCTTTGCCTGCTGTAATCACCAATTTTGAAGGTAAAAAATCAGCTTCAAGTAATATTTTAGATTGGACTACTTCAAGCGAACAAAATTGCGCTTATTTCAATCTTCAATATAGCACTGATGGAAATCAATTTACGACAATTGGTCGAATCAACTCAAAATCAGTGAATGGATTAAGTCAGCAGGTATTAGATTATACTTTCAATCATACTAGTCCTGCAGCGGGTCACAACTATTATAGATTAGAGCAAGTAGATCTTGATGGAAAAGCTTCATTAAATAGTCAGGTGATTGACTTAATGTGGAGTTCAAATGGCACTGTTGTGACTTTATATCCTAATCCAATTCAACACAATTTGCAAATTGATTTGTTTGCCGCGAAGGCACAAAACACTAATATCAATATTGTAGATATGAGTGGAAGAACTTTGAAGCAAGTACAATTAAAATCAGTTCAAGGTGCGAATCACTTTGAAGTGAATTTAGATGAAATCGCTTCTGGTTTATACTTCGTTCAAATTTATGAAAATGATAAGTTAGTAAGTGTGAGCAAGGTTAAGAAGAATTAATATTCTCTTTTACAATATGAATAGCAGCCTCGATTTTTCGGGGCTGCTTTGTTTTTAGGCTACATATTTAGAGCAGATGAGATTTTGTGTAATTTACAATTGTGTTGCTTTTATTTGAATATATGACTCTTCTATATACAAGTAGGATTTGTTTCCCCTTTTCAATTATTTTCTTTTTGAAATTTCAACAAATTAGACCCTAATGATAGCAGTAATTTCATCTGCGACACTTCTATGCAGAAGTGAAATTTGAAATAGTCTAAATTTATTGCCCAAACTTGTTCAAACGAGACTTATTTGATAACAACATTCTTCTTTGCTTAAACAGCATAGATAACTTGTCTTCGATTTCAATATTTTTAGCTGCCTC
>JAGNOY010000091.1 GCA_017989935.1 Chitinophagaceae bacterium | reverse complement strand
TTATATTTGAATAAATGATTTTAGTATGAATGTCGCAGAATTAAGAGCAGAACTCATATCAGAAATTAATCAGGCTGATGAAGGATTGTTGTTTGAAATTCAACAAGTAATTGATCATCATGTAACTAATGAAATTCCTGAAGCCGTTTTGGAAAGCATAAACATCAGTAAGTAGCAATTAAAAGAAGGAAAAGGGATTGCTCATGATGAAGTAATGAAAATGGCTAAAGAATGGTTGAAAAAATAGTCTGATCGCCAAAAGCAATAAGTGAATAGCAAGGAATTGTTGATTTTTTAATGCTAACATGGGATATAAGTACGGTACTAAATTTTCAAAATTTAATCAGTCAAAGTATTTCAAATATGAGCAAAAACCCAATTTCATTCCCTTTAGTTATAGAAAATATTAGAAAGGTTGTAATTCATAAAAATGTATCTCTCTACTATGAATTTAAACATATGGAAAACACCATAGAAATTCTTTCGATTTTTGATAGCAGGCAACATCCTAACAAACTTACCTTATAAATGGAATGCAAGCATATGTTCCGTTTTTATGAGAATATATTAGTATTAAAAATAGATTCTTTAAATCTGTGCAAATCTATTAATCCGTTTTATCTGTGTGTTAAAAAAATTATCTTTGACTCATGACAATTAGAAAAGGCACTATCCATGACGTACAACTTTTACATACCATAGGCGTAAAAACATTTGATGACACCTTTGGAGGAACGTGCACTAAAGAGGATATGAAATTTGTATTAGATAAATTTTTTAATCTCGAGCAATGCAAGATTGATTTGCAAGATGAACATGACAATTTCTTTTTCTTAGAAGAAGATGGAATAACAAAAGGCTATATCCGCATCAATGACATACACGACTATCCATTTGAAGCATTGAAACAATTTAAATGCATCGAATTAGTTCGCTTATACGTGCTAAAAGAATTTCATGGTACTCATGTTGCTAAAGACTTAATGCAATTTGCTTTCAATTTTGCCAAAGAAAGAAACTATCAAAAGATGTACTTAAGCGTTTGGGAATATAATTTCAGAGCAAGAGGTTTTTATGAGAAATTGGGATTTGTAAACACGGGTATTGAAAATGATTTTCCTCTGGGGAGCACCCCTCAAACAGATTATTGGTTTGTGAAAGAGCTATAACATAAGAATTGTTTTTTATATTTATGCACTTTAATTGTCACAACTAAGTATGAAAAATATTGCCTGCTTCATTTTTTGTTTATTACTCAACATATGTGCGTTTGCTAACTTGGGCGATACTCTGTATATCAACAAAAAGGGAACAGTTGTGTCAAAGGATAATGCACAATATATACGAATTCTTACCAAAGTGGATAGTGTGCAATATAAAATTGAGGATCATTTTTTAAGTGGCCAAATACAAATGGTAGCGTTTAATAATGATCCCAACGAAATAATTAAAAAAGGGAAGTATGTGTTTTATGATAGCCTTGGGTTTATTTCTTCAGAAGGAGAATATAAAAAAGGATTTAGGTTTGGAGTTTGGAAGTCTTATTATTTCGGAACAACTAAACTTAAAACTCTACTCGACATAAAAGAGAATCAAAAGGGGCATTATTTTAAAAAGTATGATTCTGTTTCTCAAAATTTGATTTATGAAGGTGAAACCAATGAAAACAAACAACGTATTGGGGTATATAAGGAATATTTTCAAATCGAAAATAAAATTCAAAGCATTTCTCATTTTGCAAATGGAAAAAAGGAAGGAGAAGCTATTGAATATTACAAAACAGGAGAAGTAAAAAGAAAGGAAATTTACAGTAATGGAAAATTAAAGAAAGGAGAATTATTTGATCGAAATGGCGAAAAGCAAAAATATTTTCCAGCTTATAAAAGTTCAGTGTTGGGTGAGAATTTATTTACCTATCTCCCAAAAGAAATTGGGGCAAATAAGAAGGGTATTAAGCTCGATGGTTTAATTGTTAAATTAACCATTACAAGATTCGGAAATATTATTAATGTTTCTATTATTGAAAATCCATATCCACTATTCAATGATGAAATTATGGCGATCATTTCTAAGATAAAGCATAATAAACCCGCCAAAGTAGAAAACCAAGTAGTTGATGAAACAATGACTTATCGGTTTAAAAAAGTAATTGGAGAAGAATATAATCTTAATTAAGTTCAAATGATTGTTCTTGAGTAATTGGATAATTATGAAGTTCAACTTGTCATTCACCTATGAAGCAGCCACTTGTTATACAGATTTTGAATCCTTGTCATGAAAACTGGGATGAAATGACACTTACAGATCAAGGTAAGTTTTGTTCAAATTGCCAAAAAGTAGTCATTGATTTTTCTGAGAAAACAGATGCTGAGTTAGTTGACTATTTTAATACTCATTCTTCGTTTTGTGGTAGATTTAAACAAACGCAAATTGATAGGTATATTGAAACGCCTAAGCCAGTTTTAAAAAGACTGTTTCATTTTTACTCAAAGTTTGCTGCATTATTTTTTACAGCTTTCTCATTCAAAGGCTTTCAAGCTTCAGGACAAACTAATCATCCTAGGATTGAGAATTTTGTGCAAAATGCTGATGAAATTCATTCTGCACAAGTCACCATTGAAGGAAAAATTACTGATGATGCAGATAGATTTGTAGATAGTGTTGCTATTTTTTTTGACAATGTAAAAGTGGCAACTAGCAGCCAAGAAGGTTATTATAAAGTGGTAGTTGAAAATATTGCATTAAAAAATCATGTTCTTTCTTTTTCAAAAAATAATTATAGATCGACAGCCATTAGTTTTCATCCCTTGATGGGTAATACAAGCTATGATATAACTATGTGTAATTATAAGGGTAAGGAGTGTTATTCAATGGGAATGCCTGCACAGCCTCATATTGTTTTTGAAAAATTTGAATTTAAAATAGACCGAATCACTTTAAGCATAGGGAGTAATAAAGAACTTAAACGAAATGTAGATAAATTAGCGAGTGTTCTAAGAAATTCAACTTCTCGAGGAAGTTATGATCCTATTGTGTTGAAAATTTATTTCAAAAACGAAGTAGATAAAAAAATGTACCAACAAAGGGCACAAGAAATACTTGAATATTTAGTTGGATCACAAGGAATTGATCGCGATCGAATTCAATTGAAAGTAATTAAAGACGCTCAAAAAGCCAATATGATTGAAGTGGTCGATTATACAGAGGAATAATATCAATTAGGAATGATTAACTCATTGTCGCTATAAGTTTAACCAAGATAATAAGCAAGTCCAGGTTAATATTTGCATATTGAAATTTGCGGTTATACTTTCATTTGATTAATTTTCCGCTTTCCTACTCCAAATGAAGAAATGGCTTCTCTTGTTTATTTTGTTTTCAGTAACAGCACATGCTAAAAAAATTGCACCTTTCAAAGTCGGAGAGGCCACATTAAAAGATTATTATTCAATTCCAAAAACGCTTGATACAAGCTCGGGAGCTGTGGTTATGGCACATTATGGCGAAATTACTTTTGATGCCTCTATGGCTGATGGTTTTTTTCAACGATTTAGAGAACTTAAACGCGTAAAAATTATCAATTCAAAAGGGTATAGTGCAGCTCAAATAGTTTTACCTGATATTCATGCTTATGGTTATCGAAACGAAATTGAAGAAGTTACAGGCTATGTATATAATGTGGAGAAGGGGCAACTAATTAAACGAAAATTAGAAAAGTCAGATTTGTATCATGATGAATTTATCGATGAGGTAGATGTACAAAAAATTGCTTTTCCCCAAGTTAAGGAAGGTAGTATGATTGAAGTTGATTTTACTTTACGGCGAACTACGCTTACCCTACCTGACTGGGATTTTCAGTGTGAATATCCTACTTTATGGAGTGGTCTTGAAACCCACCTACCAGAGGTGATGCAATACACCGAAGTCTCTCAACAGATAGAGAAGTACAACGAGTTTTATCGTTCAGAATACATGATGGATACACCTTTGTTACAAGGGCGTAAACAAGTAAATGTTGTACATTCTGCTTACATCATGAAAGATATACCGGCCATGCCTGATCATGATGAAGTCTTTGCACCCGCTCGCAGAAATTACCTTCAATCTTTGCATTTTCAGTTAAGTGAAATACGCATTGCTCATTATACATTCGAAAATTTCAGCGATTGGGAGCATGCCACCAAAACACTCAATTCACCTACTTACTTAAATATTCTTAAGAAAGATGCAAATAAACTCGAGCGTCGATTGAAAGACATTGTTGGAACAAAAAAAGATACACTCGAAATTTCAAAAGCCATTTATAATTATGTTACTCACGAGTATAGTTTGAATAGACGAAATAAAAAATTTCAACCTGTTGAATTACGCCGTATCGATTCCAGTAAATCTGGTTCAGTGAGCGATTTAAATATTTTGGTCATGCAATTGCATCAGTCAGCTGGTATTACTGCCAATCCTGTATTAATTAGTTCCAAGTCGCATTGGTTTGCCCACCCTATATATCCCATACTTGAACGATTCAACTATATTATTACCCATGTAGTCATCCAAGGGCGTGATTATTTTTTAGATGCTGCTAATCCCGAAATAGGTTATGGCCAATTAGTAAGTGATTTGTATAATTACGATGCTAAAGAAATCACACCGGAGAAAATGATTCCCCTCGATTTGAATCCAGAAAATATAACTGAAAAGTCCATGTCTTATAGCCAATTTGAATTTGATGCGAATGGAAAAATGACTATCACTATCACTAAACAAATGGGATCATTTGAATCTTGTCAGTTTAGAAAAGACTGGACAAGCAGAGATAGTTTGTCAAGAATCAGTTTGCTTAAAAGCAAATTACCGAAGGGTATTGAATTAAGTAGTTATGTCTTGAATAATGTGTCTACACCTGGTGAATCAGTCGAAGAAGTTACTACTTTAACAAGCAACTTAAATGCTTCTTTGTTATACATCAATCCATTTGTTGGTATGAGTATTGAAAAATGGTTCGAATCAACTCAACGAATTTTGCCGATTCAGTTTCCTTCGCGTCGTCTTGAAACGAATATTATGGTAATTCCAATCCCAGATGGCTATCGTATCGATGAAGTGCCTTCTTCTTCTCAAATAGATTTGGATCAACAACGTTGTCTGCTCAATTATTTGGTAGACACACTCGATAATCAAATTCGAATTAAAGTTACTACCCAAATTAATTCAACTTTTTACCCCGTATCAGAATATCCAACATTACTTGATTTTTCAAATAAGCAAGCCGCTCGCAAAGAACAATTAATTGTATTCAAGAAAAAATGATGAAAGCAAGTCTTTTCTTTTGTTGTTTTCTCCTAACGATATCTGCTGCTTTAGCTCAAGCTGATTGGAGCTGTAACCACATTTCTTCAACTTTACGCAACAAAGCCAACGCCATTATACGATATGACAGCACGGGTGTGGTACTGCAACAAAATAAATCCTATCGAGTTTATAGCCGCTCAGTGATCACTGTGTTGAACGAAGAAGGCCAAGCATTTGCAGATTTGCATGAATACGAAAATCGATTCATTCATCTCAATTCAGTTAAAGGAACTTTGTTAGATAGCAATGGACTTAAATTGAAAACATTGAACCAAAAAGATCTTGTCAAACAAGGTGGAGCTTCAGATGCCTTTATTGATGATTATACTTTTGTATTTCATTCCTTTCAAGCCACCCATTTTCCCTTTACCGTAATTTACGAAACAATTTCAGACGTAGATTTTACCTTCTATTTACCTCAGTGGATGCCCTTGAATAATTTTGAGATGTCAGTAGAGAAATCAATTTTCTCTATTCAGCACGATGTTGGACAAGAAGTTTATTTTCATGAGCAACATGTCGATGGAAAAAGAGTATCATCCATTGTTGAAAATAAACAATTTAAACAATGGGAGGTACATGATTTGCAGGCCCTGCCATCTATGATATTATTTCCTGGCTTCGATTATTTATCACCTAGACTTATTTCTACTTTGCCACGATTTGAGATTGACCGAATGGTAGGGAGTTATCAAACATGGTCACACTTTTCAGCCTTTATCTATTCATTAAACCAGTCTCGAGGAACATTATCGCCCGATGTTAAAAAAAAGGTGCATGAATTGACAGAGGGTATTTCTGACCCCTTGCAAAAAGCCATCATCTTGTATAAGTATTTACAATCGAATTACCGTTATGTCGGTATTCAAGAAGGCATAGGAAGCTGGCAGCCTATCAGTGCCGACTTTGTGTGTGCTAAAGGTTATGGCGATTGTAAAGGTTTGTCGAACCTAATGGTTTCGTTGTTAAATGAAGTGGGCATTCGAGCTATTTATGCCTTAATTAATACCAATACAGCCAATGATGCCTTGCCATCAACACCGTCTTCTTTTTTCAATCATGCTGTGGTATGTATTCCTTTTTATAAAGATTCTCTTTGGTTAGAGTGCACAAGCAATTCATTGCCCGCAGGTTTTATGAGTAGTTTTACTGAAGGGCAACATGCCTTATTAGTATTACCTGAAAAAGGCGCTTTGGTCAAAACACCTTTAACAGAGGCTGCGCATAACCAACGCCAGCGAATATTTTCGGCCACTGTGATGGAAAATGGTGAATGCGAAGGACTAGGCCAAATACATTATGCAGGTAATTTTTATGAGCGTTTAGATAAAAAGGCTTCGACAGAAACAAAAACACAAAACTTTATTAAGCACCTCCATATCCCAGTGTCGCAAGTAGATTCGTTTCGTGAAGAGGCTTGGGACACTCGTTATCCTGAGTATCATCAACAAATGCAGCTTCGACTTAACGACTATGTTCGGAAAAGTAATACACGACTTATGTTTAATGCAGCCTTTTTTTCGAATTGGCAGGTGCTTGAATCTGAAGCAGCTAGAGTATGTGATTATAAAATTAAACAACATGAGAATTTGCTCGATTCGGTTTACTTGAAAGTGCCACCCAATTATCATCTCGAGTCTGAGCCCGTTTCATTTCAGCATACAGTGGGCAATTTTACGTATGAATACTCGGTGAGTTTGCACGATAACATATTGATTATTCGTACAAGTTGGAAGTGTCGTGCAGGTATCATGTCCAAGGCACTTCACCAAGATATAGAACAATTAGTTCAAGAGATGCAATCTCATCGTGATAATATGATTGTACTTCGAAAAAACGATTAAGCAGGGTGCGCCATGATGTAATTTTTTCCCGCAACATTTCGTTGGCCGGGCTTTACACTGCCATATCCGCCTTGCAGGACGGATGATGTCCGTTGCAATCCCTCGCACGAAATCATGATATTGAAAACGAAAGCCCGCGCGAACGGCCGTAGCAAACTACCGTGTAGTGCGAAGGACGTGACCCCGACCTAAATCTCCTTAG
>JAGNOY010000090.1 GCA_017989935.1 Chitinophagaceae bacterium | reverse complement strand
AGAGGTCGTTTGAAAATGCTGGCGTGGTAGGCTTCAAAAACAGGTTGTTGTAGCATCAAAATTTTTTTACCGTATGAGTTTAAAAAGGACTCGATTTTTTTCAAAGGAAAGCCAACAGCGAAATTTCCATCCATCGCTTGATAGGCATGAGGTAAGCATCTTGGAGATTGAAAGTGAATAGAATCGTGTTTGATGAAGAAATCGTTATAGGTAGGATATGACATACATTCACTAAATAAATTTTCTATGAAATCAGCGTCATCAGATTCGAATTCGGTTTTAAACTCGGGGTCTTTTTTTAGTTCGGCAACATGGCTGGCAATTTTTTTGAGTCTTTGATTTCGTACTTCTTCTTTCAGTTTTTTTAGTCCATCTTGGTTACATAAGTCTTCGAGGTAAAGTATATCTCCTGTGGCGGCATTGAAGTTGTAGGCAGATTCGAAATAATCTGGATAAGCTGCTATAGTGCTTCCCCAAAAGGTTAAGCTTAGAAGGGCTTGGTTTTGTTGTGTTGCTTGGTAGGTTAGATTTTCTAAAAATCCATGGTGATTCGTATCGTTTGCACTAAAGAGAATTTGGTTGAAAAGGTCTTCTTCGTTGCATTTGGCAAGTGTTCTTTCGGCAATATCGATTTGTAAGAATTCGTTTAGTTTTTTTGAGGCAGCTTGGTTGTTGTAGAGATTGACTATTGGAAATTCAATATCGGCTTGACCTTGTTTAATAGATAATTTTCGGATAGTTAAAGAATTGCTTTGTGCGAAGGAAGTTTGAAAAGCAGCAACTAGACATAGCGCTAGCCAAATGAAGGTGTATTTAAAAAAGTAAAGCTTGCGATAAGATTTTATATGTAATTGTAGTTTCACTATGGAAGAATATTTCTGCGAAAGTAACACTGAATTGAAATAAAAAGTATTGCAAGCACGTATTGATTAAGTTTCATTTGTTAAGTTGTTATTTCACCTAGTTGTATCGACATCTTAGCTATCCTGTTAGAAGAATTTCAATATTCTTTTTTATCTATTCATAGTTCAAGTATTATCTTAGCGGTTAAAAATACGAATTATTAATTTCGGTAAATATAGTTTGGTTATGTTGTTGTTGCTTTGTTCGCAATTTTTTGTGTATGGACAACAAACTGCTATTTTATTAAGTCAGTATAAACTTGCAAAGTCAATTAATCAGCAAGGTGAGATCTATAAAGAAATAAATGATTTTTATACGAAGCCATATTTGTTAGAAAAAGAGCAGCTTTTATTACATGATGCACAGGCTGCGAAAAATAGAAAGGCGTATACCGATTATGTTATTTTGTATTCAATTTACGGTAGTTTACAAGGCGTAAAAGGGCTAAATGAGGAGAGTAATTTGGTTTGTGATAAGTTACTTCAAGAGGAAAGCACTTATCTTGATTCATTAATTAGGTTGAAGCTTTATTTAACTAAAGGGTTTAATTATTCTAAAAAAATAAAGTTTACTGAAGCCAATAAAATGTTTGTGACTGCTAGGGATTTAGCTCTAAAAATTGGTAGTTCTAAGGATCATATTTCGGCAGAACTTGGCTTATTGGCTGGTTATTTGTTTGTTCGTCAACCCGATAAAGGATTGGCAGATTTAGAAAGAGTGCAAGCATTGATTCCTGCTTCAGAATTGGATTTTTATCAACCTAAATTTTACAGAATTAAATTTACTTGCCAATTGCTAAAAACCTTGAAAGGTGAAAAGTATAGTAGGAAAGAAATGATGGATTATGCCTTAAAGTGTGAAGAGTATTCAAAGAAACAAGATGATGAAGTATCGTTATTGAGTGTTTATTTTTCTTTAGGCTTGTTTTATTCTGGAGAGGAGCGAAATGATACTTTGTCGGAGAAGTATTTGTTGAAGGCCATCGAATCTGGAAAGAAGGCTGGATGTTTTAGAGAGATTTATTTGGCATATAATTATTTAGTTCAAAATAGTTTACGTCAGAATAATCTAGCAGATGCTGAACGCTATGCAAGAGCGTCCATCTTAGATGTGTCGATTCCAGATTTTGAGGAGTTTAGAATTGAAAAATATTATTCCTTGGCAGGTATTTATTTGAAAAAGAATGAAGGGAATAAAGTCATGGAGATGATAGATTCTATTAGATCGAATATGATTTTGTCATTTAATAGGCGATATGATAATTCATATTCAGAATTGCAAACAAAATATGAAACTGCACAAAAGGAAAAAACAATTGGGCAATTGGATAAAGAGAATCAGCAAAAGAAATTGGTGATTGCCCAGCAAGCAACGAGCTTGTTGAAAAAGAAATTAGAAGAAGAGCAACGAACGCATCAGATTGGCCTGTTGAATAAAGACAAAATGTTATTGTCGACCTCGAATGAATTGTTATTTAAGAAAAATGAGTTAAATGAAGTGGTGATTGAAAAGAGAGAGGCAGAAATTGATCGTCAGAAAGTTGAGAAAGAAAAACAGCGTGTTGTAATAGATAAGTTGAATGCCTTACAGAAATATCAGCAATTGAGAAATGCATTTATTTATTCATTATTTGGAATTGGATTATTGTTAGCTGGAATATTTTATTATTGGCAACGAAATAAGCAACGACAACGAAATAACTTAGAGAAGCAACGTTATGAAGTAGAGATTCTTGAAGGGAAATTGGCGACTTATAGTGCGCAGATGAATCCTCATTTTATGTTTAATTCGATGAATGCTGTGAATAGTTTTATTTTGAATAATAATAGTTTAGAAGCGTCTCAATATTTAAGCAAGTACTCAAAATTGATGCGACAGGTACTTGAGAATTCGCAGCATAAATTAATTAGTTTGCAAGATGAGTTAGATACGCTGAAGTTATATGTTGATATGGAGCAATTGCGTTTTGCAAATCGATTCACCTATGATCTGGGATGGGATGATTCGATTATTTTGGATGATATTAAAATTCCACCGTTAATATTGCAACCCTATGTTGAAAATGCCATTTGTCATGGCTTGATGCATAAAGAAGGTGAGGGGCGAGTGAAAATTTACATACAAGATTGTGATGACCATTTTATATGCAGCATTGATGATGATGGGGTAGGTCGTGCATTTGCAGCCACATTGAAGAAGGTATCAAAGAAATCCCATCATTCTATGGGGTTGCAGATCACGGCATCTCGTTTAAAAATTTTGAATCCGTCTATTGCTGAAGCTGATATTGTGAAAATTATCGATAAGGTTGATGGAAATGGGAATGCACAAGGTACTCGGGTTGAGATTTACTTACCTGAGGTGGTGTAATCAATAGATTTAATTTTTGCCGAATATAAATTCAAATCTACATTTCAGGATGAAAAGTTAACCATCTGCCAATTCAAGTGATCTAGGAAAATTCATGAAACTATGTTTGCCTTCAAAACAAGTATCATGTATAAAATTAAACGTATTATTTTCTTAACTATTTCTTTCTTTTATTTGACGACAGTTGCATCTGCGCAATGTTTATCCAATGGAATCACTTTCGGGACTCAAGCAGACATAGATAATTTTAATAGCAATTACGGGTCTTGCACTCAAGTATTGGGAGGAGTTACAGTTTCTGGTGCAGATATTACAAATCTTAATGGACTTTCAAATCTCACTTATATTGGTGGCAATCTTATTTTATTAAATAATCCTTTACTCACGAATATCTCAGGGTTAAATAGTTTGCAATATGTGGGAGGGACATTGGCCATAAATAATTGCAACGCCTTACCAAGTATTTCAGGTTTAAATAATTTGAATGCTGTAGGTAATGATTTTAGTATAGATCATTGCTCTTCGATAACTACCATAACAGGTTTTAATGGTCTTCAAAATATCGGAGGTTCATTCAACATTGAATTTAACGTGGCATTATCTGGAATAAATGCATTTAGTAATTTAGCAACGGTTGCTCATGACTTGAAGGTGACTTCTAATCATACGATGAACCTTCTTGCTGGATTTTCACATGCGCTCACTATCGGACATGATTTTGTCATTTCAGATACTTCGTTGAGCACCATCAATGGGTTTTCAGGAAATATTTATGTTGGAAATGATTTTAGGTTGTATGCAAATTTTTATCTTAATAATATAACGGGCTTAAATCAAATCGACTCAGTTGGACATGATTTGGTAATTGCAGCCAATACGCGATTAGAAGGAATTTCTTTTTTAAGTTCTTTACAGAAAATTGGGAACGACCTCCAAATTGAAGCATGTGACTCCCTTCAAAATTTGAATGGGTTAAACAATATTCATAAACTACATAATCTGGTATTGTTATATAACAAAAGACTTCAAAATACCAATGGCTTGTTAGGATTAACTGCTATAACTGGCTCTTTGCAAGTTGATCATTGCGACGGGTTAGTTGATCTACATGGTTTTTCGGGAATCACACAAGTGACTCATGATGTAAATATTTTTGAAAGTAAGAATCTTATCAATTTGCATGGATTTGAAAACATAACCAGCATTGGTGGACAATTACATTTAAATAAGGATAGTTCATTAACATCCTTGTCTGCTTTGCATAATTTGGTCTCGGTTCATGCTTTAGTTATTGAAAATAATATTGCACTTACTAATTTGAACGGGCTTCAAAACCTTTCCACCATTTCTGATGCATTAGGTATTTATTCTAATCCTCTGCTTACTAATTTGGATAGCCTTTCGGGCGTTTCGGCGACAGGTGGTTCATTGTACATTTCACATAATAACAACCTCATTAATTTAAATGGTTTAGATAATCTGCAAAGTGTTGGTTCTTCATTGATTATCACCTATAATTCTAATTTGCAAAATATACATGCATTATCCAACCTGACAGCAATTACGGTGAATCCAAATTATTCACAAAATGGAGATTTGCTAATTTACAATAATGATGTTCTCAATTCAATTTCAGGCATTGAGAATTTAAACCCCAATACTGTTAACTTTTTAAGAATACAAGACAATCCTGTGCTTTCTGTATGCAACTCCAACTTCCTTTGTGCTTATTTAGTAAACCACAATAATATCGCGTTTATTAGCAATAATGCTGTTGGTTGCAATACACGTTCTGAAGTAGAAATTTCATGCCCACAATGTTTGCAAGGAGGCATTACTTTTTATACGCAAAATGATATTGACAATTTTCCTTTACAATATCCAAATTGTAATACGGTAAATGGCTCTATGACGATTACAGGAAATAACATAACAAATCTTGCTCCGTTAACACAACTTCAATTTGTCAAAGGAAATTTAACCATCAATAGTTGCCCTAATTTGCTGTCGTTAAATGGTTTGCATAATGTAATTAAAATAGATAGCTCCCTTGATATTTCGCAAAACATCGCCCTGCAAAATGTGAATTATATGTATAATCTGACGGAGGTAGGACAAGATTTTGCGTTGTACTATAACGTAAATGTTCAGAACCTAAATGGATTTGCGGGTTTGCAAAAGATTGGAAGAAACATGATTTTAGATGGTATGCCAATGACAAGTTTTAGTGGTATTCCGAATTTAGATTCCATTAAGGGTTATTTGCAAATTCGCCACTTGCATAATATTCAAGATATGCAAGGCTTTAATGGATTAGCCTATATGAATGGATTAAGTATTATCGAATGTTATGGGATACAAGATTTAGATGGGTTACAAGGTATCACTACATTGAATGAAGGATTTTATGCCGGTTATAGTAGCATGGTTAATTTTTACGGATTAAATAATGTAACCTACATCGGTGGTTTAGGTGTCGATTACAATCAAGGAGGAAACGCACAGTTGCAAAGTATGGAAGGTTTCAATAGTTTACAAACAGTAGATGGGCACTTTCAAATTGGATGGGCCAATCGATTAAAAAATGTATCAGCACTCACTAATCTTACTTCGGTATCAGGACAGTTTATGTTGTATAGTTGTGATAGCTTACTGAGTTTGAATGGACTTCAAAATATAAATCACACCGGAGGCTTATCCATTTTGGGTTGTAATATTTTAGAAAATCTTACAGGTTTAAATGGATTGGCATCAATGACAGGTGACTTAAGAATTGAATATAACCATCGCTTGAAAACTTTAAACGGTCTAGGCAATTTTGGAACTATCATTTCTGGTAATTTAAAAATCACACTCAATGACTCATTGACTAATATTTCAGCCTTGAGCCATGTGACGGACGTTACGCAAGATGTTATTATAGATTATAATTCGGTATTGCCTTCGATGGCTGGCTTTAATCCGATTGGTATCAATGGTAATGTATCTATTTCCTCTAATACGAAGTTGACATCTTTAATAGGGATGCAAAGTCTCGGTTTTGTCAATGGAAATTTAACAATAAATTCCAATCCATTACTAGCTAATATTCACTCATTGAATCATACAGTAAGTATAGGTGGAAATTTGAGTATTCAGAATAATTTACAGTTGGCGGTTTGTCAAGTGAAAGCTGTGTGTGATTACTTAAGTGGGCCATGGGGTGCAACAGCATCTATTTTTGGAAATTATAGTGGTTGTAATTCCCCTCAGGAGGTTAGTCTTTTATGTACTAATATGCCATTGCCCATTACCTTACAGCAATTTGATGTAGCATGTAAGCATGATGTTGTCAATCTTTCGTGGACCACAACCTATGAAATGAATAATTCACTATTTGAAATCGAACAAAGTGTTGATGCAACTCATTGGGTTAAGGTGGGAGAGCTAGTGGGTGCTGGCATCTCGAATAGTAAGAATGATTATCAATTTGAAGTGATGAAAGCAACAAATCAAGGCAATTATTTTAGACTCAAACAAATTGATTTGGATGGCAGTTTTACCTACTCTCCAGTAAAGTCTATACATTGTGATGAATTCAATGTAGTTCCGCAATTATATCCAAATCCAACTACCGATGGGGTCCATGTTACCTTGACTGAATATGAAAATTGTAGTATTGACATAGTGGATATGCTAGGTAATACTTTAATAAAGCAGGAGTTAAGTCAATCAAATTTTATAGCCTTAAATACTCTTCAAAGGGGTAATTATATTGTTCGAATTCTGCAACCCAATCAACCTATGTATATCATAAAATTAGAGAAAAAGTAAATCTTGTTTTATGTATAAGGAAGCCACTTCATCACGAAGTGGCTTTTTTATTTATACTAATTTCTATGAATTAATTATTAGCCATATTAAAACCCAACATCGCCAAATATCCCCCAATCACTACCAAATATAAAGTGAGGTTAAAATAGCTTTTTAGGGCAGGTACATTTGTGTTGTTAAAAGCAAATGACCAATAATTATTCAATTCAAACCTTATTTAAATTATTAAATTATGCAAACATTAAAATTTATTTATTTTTTCATAAGCGCACTTTTTATTATCAGTACAAATTTGTATGCGCAAAATATTGGTATCAACCCAACAGGTGCAAC
>JAGNOY010000089.1 GCA_017989935.1 Chitinophagaceae bacterium | reverse complement strand
ATACCATTCGCTTTCTTGATCTGCTCCAAATGCAGAAAAAGGTACTAATGCAATAGAAGCTTGTTGCAGTATATATGAAGTTGTTTCTGCTGTACTTTGTATAATGTTGCCTTGCACATCCTTTTTCCCTTTCAATGAAAATCTAACGGTTAAATACATGGCCGCTGAAGGTGCAATGGCCTCAACAGGATACCCAGCTTGCTTTAATCGCTGAAAACCATCATAAAATTGTTGTAGTCTTTCGTATATTTTGTCTTTGGTTTCAGATAAAAATTGATCCACTGCCTCATGCTTGCCTAAAAAATTTGCACAGGCAACTTGCTCAGCCATAGGACTCCAAGCACCAATATGACTCAGAATGCCTTTCATTTTATCAATCACTAAATCCGGACCAAATGCCCAGCCAACTCTTACACCTGTTGCACAGAATGATTTGCTGATGCCATCAATATAAACAGTATATTTCTTCAAATCAGGAAATAAACTGACGGGATCAAAATGCACCGCCTCACCATATGTCAAGGTCCAATAAATTTGATCATATAAAATGTACAAAGGTTTTTGTTCAGGCGCTCGACGCTCATTTTCTTCAAGCACAGCACGACAAATTTTTTCTAATTGCTCTTTCGAAAATACGGTCCCTGTTGGATTCAGTGGCGAGCATAAAGCTAGCAAACACGCCTCCTTAAAATGAGGGATGAGTTGCTCGGCAGTAGGTAGAAAATTATTTTCGGCATAGGTTTCAATGCAAATATGTTCGCCATCAACAAAATGCGTATAATGATTGTTATTCCAAGATGGCACGGGATAAATGACTTTTTCTCCTTTGTCGCAAATTGTTCTGTAAGCGGCATAAATTAAAGGCCGCCCACCTCCTGAAATCAAAAATGAATTTGGCGCATAAGTCAATCCTTGTTTTCTTTCGATAAAATTTGCCACAGATTGTCGCAATTCTTGTATGCCATTCGCAGGCGGATAATTGGTTTTTTTACGACGATACGCATCAACAATTTCATTTTCTAATTCAAGTGGAATTGGAAAAATCGTTGGATCAAAATCCCCAATAGTGAAATTGTAAATCTGTTGCCCTTCGCGAATTCTATCATTGATTTCATTGCCTAGTTTGATGATTTCGGAAGGAATTAAAGTAGCTGCGAGTTGTGAGATTGTTGACATAAGTCTAAATAACAATTTCTATCTTGAATTACAAAATCATTTAATTGTTTTTTGAGAAATTAAATCATGAAGTGGAGTAAAATTTGGGCGGCACTCGTGCTTTACGCGCCAAGTCCTCCCCCGAATCGGCTAGAAGTATGTAGCAAGAATTCTGTTTGGTGAAGCCTCTCGGGGTGCGGGCTTTCTGCTGCAATCACTGCCGCAATTCAAGTTTGAAGTCAACGTGATGTAGCAGACAAATAAAGTTATTCCTTCCTTGTTCGATTTAAAAATAGGTCATGTAATTGAATCACCTGTGGAATTAATAAATCTTCAGTGCTATTTCGAATTTGATAATTGCAATACTTCATCTTCTCTTCATCACTTGTTTGCAATTTGATACGTTGCATAATTTCTTCTTTGGTAAAACCATCTCTTTTACCTAATCTACCAATTCGAGTTTCTAGTGAACTTATCACTAATATCAATTCGTCCATTTCTTTATATGACCCACTTTCAATAAATAAGGCTGCCTCTTTAATGATATAAGGGGCCTGTTGTTTTTTTATCCATTCATTAAAGTGAATTCCAACAAAAGGGTGCACAAGACTGTTCAGTGTATTTAATTTTTGTGAATCCTTAAATACAAGATCTCTCATCTTGGCTTTATCAAAAATACCTTCAGGATATACGCCCGTACCAAAATGTTCAATCACCTTTTTTTTCAGTACTAGGTTCTCGTCATAAAGTTTTTTAGCTTCGATATCTGCATAATATACTGGAATGCCAAGTGTTTCAAATATTCTACACACAGTGCTTTTGCCACTGCCTATACCGCCTGTTACCCCAATTTTTAACATCTTTGCAATTTATTGAGGGCAAAATACAAAACAGTATTAACTTGCATCATGGATTTTTTAAAAGATTTATTTAAGACTCAATATTATCCCAATTCCTTTTTTCTCTTAGCAGGTCCTTGCGTAGTTGAAAGTCAAGAAATATTAGATGAAACAGCATCAACACTCAAAGAAATTTGCCACAAGCTAGAAATTCCTTTGGTCTTTAAGTCATCATATACCAAAGCAAATCGAAGCAGCGTCAATTCATTTACTGGCATTGGCCATGAAAAAGCCTTGAATCTACTAGCAAGCACAGGACAAAAATATAATATCCCTTTGGTTACAGATATTCACACAGAAGCAGAAGCTGACATGGCAGCACAATATGTGGATGTATTGCAGATTCCTGCATTTTTGTGCAGACAAACAAGTTTGTTGGTGGCAGCAGCTAAAACAGGTAAAGTGGTTAACATTAAAAAAGGACAATTCCTTGCTCCTGATGGAATGCAATTTGCAATGGAAAAAGTACAATCTCAAGGTAATGAAAAAATTATGCTCACCGAAAGAGGGACAACTTTTGGCTATCAAGATTTGATAGTAGATTATCGTGGCTTCCCTATCATGAAAAAGTTTGGCAAGCCCGTTTTGATGGATTGCACGCATGCACTTCAACAACCCAATCAGCCTAGTGGCGTAACAGGCGGCAAACCAGAGTTAATTGAAACTATTGCTCGTTGTGCCATTGCTGCAGGTGCCGATGGATTATTCATCGAAACACATCCTGATCCTAGTAAAGCCCTTAGTGATGGCGCTAATATGTTGAAATTAAGTGATGTAGAAAATTTGCTTCAAGGACTTATCAGAATTAGAAAAGCGATTTTATAAATATGGCGGCCAAAGAGCATCCCTTAGAAGCCATTCAGCATTATTTGCCTCCGGGCACGGCTGAAGATGTAATCAAATGGCTACATGATTACAAAATTCACCTAAAAATAAAGCGTGAGCGGAAATCAATTTTAGGCGATTATAGGCCAGCGCACCAAGGTAAACCACATACCATTTCGATTAATGCCAACCTGAATACATTTCATTTTTTTATCACTTTTCTACACGAATTGGCACATCTGATCAATTTTTTAAATCATGGTCGTAAGGTTATGCCTCATGGGAAAGAATGGAAAGCCGTATTTGCACTGTTATTAAACAAGTTTCATGGAAAACAAATCTTTCCTGATGATATACAACATGCGTTGCAAAATTCGATGAGAGATTTAAGCGCAAGTACATGCAGTGATCCAAACTTGTATAAAATTCTTAGAAAATACGACGAGGTGACGCATACCTTGATGGTTGAAGACATGGAAATAGGAGACTTATTTAGAACCCATGAAGGTCGAATTTTTAAAATTTTGGCCAAAAGAAGAACTCGATATGAATGCCTTGATGTGAAGACCGCTAAAAAGTATTTGTTTCCATCGATTTATGAAGTTTATAAAGAATACTAAAAAATGTAATCTATTTTTATATATTTGTAAGCACGAAAATAATGTCAATGAAAAAACAGCTCCTGAGTTTACTCACCATACTGTTATTCTTCAATGCGAAGGCTCAATACGAATATTCTCCAACTGGACGAAATGACGCTCCTACTTTAGGAAAAGTGGGAGGTTTTACAGGAGGGTATTTTACTTCCATGCTCAATAATCGAGATGATTTAAATGCTGATAAAAGGCTCGACCCACAAATGATGAACTTTAATTACGCTGCTGGTGTCGAATTAATGAGTTGGTTTCAGCACACTGTAGGCTTTGGCGGCCAATTAATGTATTGGAATGCTGGTGCAAGCTATATTGGTCAGGATACGCTTACTAAAATTAAATTGAGCGGAAAAACATCTTTGACTTATATCAAAATGCCTTTGATGTTTTATTTTAAATCCTATAATCGTTATTACCCAAATCGTCGTATCCGCTTTAATTCAGCTTTTGGGCCTTATGTTGCTTTATTGACAGGTGTAAAAGAAGGTGTTAGGTTTTATGACACTTTAAATAATACAATCAACGAATATTCTTTTTCAAACAGAAGTTTCAAAGGCATGGGCACAACAAAAGCAAAAATTAGCGGTGATTTGATGAATCCTTTTGATTTAGGTTTTGTTTTCAGCTTAGGTGGTGAAGCGCGACTTTGGAGAAGAACAATTATTTCCTTAAACATCAGAACTGATATCGGTTTTGTGAATGTGGAGAATACCCGTAAAATGAAAATACTGTATGATGGTCAAACACAAGATCAAGATTTTGCTTTTTGGAATGGGTATTATGCGAAATATGTGAATCCGAATGCAACAGATGTAGCAACGGGTTGGGAAGCAAATAGGCCAGCTACAAAAAACTTTTCTGTTGGGGCCTTTTTAACGGTAAAAAAATATTTGTCTAAGTAGTAGAACTGAGAATAAAGTTTCAGATGAAAAAAATTTGTATAATGTTATTGGGTGTATTATTTGGACAATATTGTCAGGCCCAAAATGAAGGTAGAGTCGGGATTTTTGCAGGGATGAATAAAACTAGCTTGCAAAATGCAGATGATGCCGCTTGGGGTGATATGCTTCCTACATTTAAACCAACTGTTGGTGTGGATGCAGGTTACCATTTTACCTTGTTCAAAAGAATGCCCATGGGCTTTAGTGCACAAGTAGCTTATAACAAACTTGGCCAAAACTATCGAGGCTATTATGCAGACAGTACGAATTATTTTGCTTATAGCCGTCTGAATTATATGAGAGTTGGTTTGGGAATGCATTTTGGGTCTAATATGAGAAGACAAGTAGCCTTGACATTTTCGGGTGGTGCTACATTTGGCTTTTTAACTGGTTACCAAGATCGATATGAATTAATACGTTATGATAATAGCAGAGTTATTCTAGATGTAAATAACACGAATGTTGCACTTACAGATACTTTTACTGAAAATGGTACCTTGTCTAAGTCTTTATACAACAAGACCGACATGACAGTTTTCGGCACACTAGGGTTAGATTTTTTAATAGGAGAAAATTTGGTATTTGGCGTAAATGCGCGCCTTGATTATGGTTTAAAACCAGTTGAAACTGGAGGAAAGTTTAATATTTTTTATCAAACAAATCCAAGTTCAACAGTTGAATACAAACCTTATAACGTGAAAGTGAAATATCGTGGTCCAATAAGCGATCTAGTAACACGTGCCCAAACAAATAATTTATTTTATGGTATTTATTTCAGCCTAAAATATCGTTTATATAATAAGGAGAAAACAGAATTTTGGTATCGTGAAAGAAATTCTAAGTAAATAATTTTCTTATTTTAACTCAGCCTTTTCCAATATTTTTTGCAAGTCTCTAGCACCGTATAAAATACCGCATGTATATCTTTAAAAAGACTCAGGATTTACAAAATTATTTGGCTAAGCAAAAAGGATCTATAGGATTTGTGCCAACGATGGGGGCTTTGCATATAGGACATCTCTCCTTAATGGAAAAAGCAAAAAAAGAAAACACACTTTGTGTATGTAGTATCTTTGTCAATCCCACGCAATTTAATGACAAAAAGGATTTTGAAAAATACCCTATAACTCTTGAAAGTGATATTGCTCAATTGATAGCTGCGGAAGTAGATGTCCTTTTTTTACCTGAAGTAGAAGAAATGTATCCTTTAGGAACTGAAAGACTTAGAACCTACGATATCGGCTATCTCGATACCGTGCTTGATGGAAAGTTTAGGCCGGGGCATTTTAACGGAGTTTGTTTAATTGTACATAGACTTTTAGAAGCTGTTAAACCTCAATTGCTTTATTTAGGAGAAAAAGATTTTCAGCAATGTTTGGTCATCAACCAATTGGTAAGTCAATTAAATTTGCCCATTCAAGTCATTACATGTCCTACCTATAGAGAAAAAAATGGCTTGGCTATGAGTTCGAGAAATGCACGTTTATCTGCAAAAGGCAAAGAAGCAGCTGGCATTATTTATCAAACTTTAAATTCTTTTAAAGAAAACAAAGGTGCAGCCTCTTTTAAAGTAATTTATGATCAAGGTTTAGCTAATTTAAGCGATCAAGGATTTGATGTTGAATATCTTTTATTAGCCAATTCGAATAACCTCCTTATTTTGGATGAATTCGAAGAAAATACACCCATGGTGGTGCTTATTGCATGCAAATTCGAAGGTGTTCGTTTAATTGATAATCTGAGGATTTAAACTAAACAAATAGGCTCTTTATAAACTTCTAGCGCCAAGCTAAAAGAATTTATTCTTCCACCTCAAAACATTTATCATTTCCCTCACATTATTTATCATATAAAAGGCATTAAATTAAATCTAACACCTATTTTTGCGCAAGCATGCAAATACAAGTATTAAAATCAAAAATTCACAGAGTACGTGTTACTCAGGCTGATTTAAATTATATCGGTAGTGTGACTATCGATCAGAATCTCATGGATGCCGCTGGTTTGATCGAACACGAAAAAGTACAAATCGTGAATGTGAATAATGGCGAAAGACTCGAAACCTACGTGATTAAAGGTAAAAGAGGCACAGGCACAATTTGTTTGAATGGCCCTGCCGCACGTAAAGTTGAGTTAGGAGATATTGTGATTATTATATCTTATGCTTTGATGGATTTTGAAGCTGCTAAAAAATTCAAGCCTACAATAATTTTCCCGAATGACAAGAACAAACTAAAATAAGGGGTTACATGTCCAAAAAAATACTTAACCTTATTACGTATGTAGTCACTTTTGGACTTTGTGCTTTTTTAGTATGGTATTCGGTGAAGGATGTAAGTGATGGTGATATCGAGAAAATGAAATATGCTTTAAGCAAAGCAAACTATTTACTTCTTATTCCAATTTTAATTATGGGACTCATAAGTCATTGGAGTAGGGCAGTGCGCTGGAAAATTCTGATGGAGCCTTTAGGCATGTATCCGAAAACTGCGAATGCTTTTATGGCGGTGATGATAGGTTATTTAGCAAATTTGTTTTTACCTCGATTAGGTGAAGTGATTAAATGCTCATTGTTAGCTAAGTATGAAAAAATGGCTACAGATAAATTAGTTGGCACCATTATCACCGAACGTGCATTTGATATGCTGTGCTTGGTGCTTCTTTTTGTGATCACTTTTTTTGTGCAAATTGATTTGGCGGGCGATTACATGCGATCTTTGATGCTGAGATTTAATTCTGGGCCTAGTCATGATAATACAACAAAGTATATCATACTAGCATGCTTACTTCTGCTTGGCATATTAGGGTTTATATTCAAAAATAAAATTGCGCACACGGCCGTCTTCATTAAATTTAAAACTATCCTTTCCAATATAATTAGTGGCATCATGAGTTTTAGATTCATGAAAAATAAAAAAGGTTTTGTGTTTCATACCCTACTGATTTGG
>JAGNOY010000088.1 GCA_017989935.1 Chitinophagaceae bacterium | reverse complement strand
ACAGAGGATAAAAGTTTGGCTTCGATTTCAATATTTTTAGCTGCCTCGAATCTTAGGCCGTATATTCTATGAAGATTTTATTCAATATTTTGGTATTAGATAGATGACAACTGAGTTTATTAGTTTCATTAAGTAGCTTAACGGATAAGCATTAAATAATTTCATCTGCGCCGCTTTTATCCAAACTCGTATATAGACATTCGCCATAGAGCAACATTCGTTTGTGCTCAAACAGTGGATAAAAGTTTGGCTTCGATTTCAATATTTTTAGCTGCCTCGAATCTTAGGCCGTCTCTTCTTTGAAGAATTCGCTTTAGTGAGTAATTTAATGGACGTTCATTTGATTTCTAGATTACACCTACTTCCGAAGACGAATGCTTGCGCGAGGGACTGTCGCGGAAAGCCCGCACCACGCGCCTCGCGGGGGTGGACTTGAAGCAAAGGCCCGGTTCACGCGCCCAATGTATTTTTTTTATCTCGCATTAGCTTGTTAACTTTGCCGCATGATTCTACCTATCGTTGCATATGGACATCCGACCCTGCGTAAAGTTTGTCCGGACATTACACCAGAATTTCCTCAATTAAAAGAATTGATCGCCAACATGTGGGAGACACTCTATAACTCAAATGGTGTGGGTTTGGCTGCCCCTCAGGTAAACTATGCCATCAGGTTATTTTTGGTAGATAGTTTGCAAATTGTGGAGTCTGCGGAGGATGATGAAAAAAAAGATTATCAAGATGAAACGCCCATCAAACAAGTGTTTATCAATCCGCATATTGTAGAATTGGCGGGTGACGATTGGAGTTATAATGAAGGTTGCTTAAGTATTCCGAAAATTCGTGAAGATGTATATCGAGCCGAAGAAGTGACTTTGCGTTATATGGATGAAAATTTTGTAGCACACGAACAAACTTTTGATGGCATTACGGCACGAATAATTTTGCACGAGTACGATCATATTGATGGGGTGCTTTTCATAGATCATTTGAAACCTTTGAAGAGGCGTTTGCTCAAATCGAAATTAGATGATATTAGCAAGGGCAAGGTGAAGGTAGATTATCGAATGATTTTTCCTAAATAGAGTGTTGATTTTTGGGGTGGCACACGTGCTTTTCGCGGCAATCCACGCGAGGCGCGTGGGATTTCTGCTACAATCACTGCCACAATGCAAGGGGCTGCTAGCCTCAAGTTTGTCGTTTTTAAGAATGTAAATTTGTATTGACACAGAGTTGCACAGAGTAGATCACAGAGTTTCACAGAGCTAAGGCTACGTGATAAATTACATGTATTCTCTGTGTTCCTCTGTGTTGTATTTCCTCTGTGGTGCTCTGTGGTATATGCAATTAATTTGACACAGAGTTGCACAGAGAAGTCACAGAGTTGCACAGAGCTAAGGCTGCGTGATAAAATACATGTATTCTCTGTGGTCCTCTGCGTTGCATTTCCTCTGTGGCATATGCAATTAATTTGACACAAAGTTACACAGAGCTTGGGTTGTGTGTTAAATTGAATGTATTCTCTGTGGTCCTCTGTGTTGTATTTCCTCTGTGACCCTCTGTGGTATATGCAATTTATTTGACACGGAGTTGCACAGAGTAGATCACAGAGTTGCACAGAGCTAAGGCTGCCTAATAAATTAAATGTATTCTCTGTGGTTCTCTGTGTCTCTGCGGTATATGCAATTTATTCTACTCAGAAATAGGATAGAAGTCCGAATCGTTTTAACTTAGCCTTCCATGAAATTTGAAGAACAATCTATACCCGGTGTGTTTGTAGTTAAGCTCACCCCATTTAAAGATACTCGAGGATGGTTTGCACGTATGTTCTGTGAAAACGAAATGCATGAAGCGGGCATTCCATTTTCATGCAAACAAATCAATCATTCCTTTACTTCACAGAAAGGCAGTTTCAGAGGCATACATTATCAGTTTGGCGAGTTTGCTGAATATAAATTGGTTCGGTGTATTGCAGGATCGGTACTTGATGTCGCAGTGGATTTGCGTCAACACTCTAGCACACTTTTTCAACATGTGTCAGTAGAATTAAGTCAAGATAACGATACGATGTTGCTATTGCCTCCGGGCGTAGGACATGCCTTTCAAACTTTACAAGATCATAGTGCGTTGATTTATTGTCATAGCTCGTTCTATAATCCTGCTTTTGAAGGCGGTGTTCGGTATGATGATCCAAAAATTAATCTACATTTGCCTTTACCTATCACTGATCTTTCAGACAGAGATAAACAACATCCGTTTTTAAACCCAAACTTCACAGGACTCGCTATATGAAATGCAGATTTTGTCAAAAAGATATTCAAACAGAGTTTATAGACTTGATCAATTCGCCCGCTTCAAATTCGTATTTGAATCAAGAACAATTGAATGAACCAGAAACTTATTTTCCTTTAAAAGTATATGTGTGCGAACAATGCTTTTTAGTACAAGTAGATGAATACAAAAAGTTTGATTCTATCTTCGATAATAATTATGCTTATTTTTCATCCTTCTCGAGTAGTTGGTTGGCGCACTGCAGCAACTATGTAGAAAAGATGATTACCGAACTTGAATTAAACGAACAATCTCAAGTGGTAGAAATTGCTTCGAATGATGGTTATTTGTTGCAGTATTTTTTGCCACACCATATCAAAGTATTAGGGATAGAGCCTACGAAAAACACTGCTGATGTAGCCATTCTTAAAGGGATTCCTTGTATTACAGAATTTTTCGGAGAAAAATTAGCGCTTGATTTGTTGCAAAAAGGCATTAAAGCTGATTTGCTCATAGGCAATAATGTATTGGCTCATGTACCCAATATCAATGATTTTGTTTTAGGGTTAAAACTATTATTAAATACTCAAGGAACCATTACAATGGAGTTTCCTCACTTGATTGAGTTGGTCGAGAATAGTCAGTTTGACACCATTTATCATGAGCATTTTTCTTACCTTTCTTTATATGCAGCCAAACAAATTTTTGAAAAAGTAGGCTTAAAAATTACGAAGGTAGATGTGTTACCTACTCATGGTGGATCAATTAGACTCTATGCCACCCATCAAGAAAATGCAGTAGCTATTCATGCAAGTGTAGAAGAAGTATTAGCGAATGAAATAGCAAAAGGCATTAATCAACTTGACTATTACAAAGGCTTTCAGGAAAAGGCCTTGCGCATTAAACTAGACGTGCTTAGTTTTTTAATTGAACAAAAAAACTTGGGCCACAAAGTAGTGGCTTATGGGGCTGCAGCCAAAGGAAATACCTTATTGAATTATTGCGGTGTAAAAAATGATTTGGTAGAATTTGTGGTAGATGCCAATCCAAATAAACAAAACAAATATATGCCCGCTAGTCATATTCCTATTGTCAATGAGGAGCAACTTAAACTAGCGAAGCCAGATTTTGTGTTGATATTGCCATGGAATTTGAAGCATGAAATTGTGAAGCAGTTGAGTTATATCCAAGAATGGGGAGGACGCTTTGTGATACCCATTCCGAAATTAGAGATTATTTAGTCATGAAAGTATTGGTTACAGGCGCTACAGGTTTTGTGGGTTATTATGTAATACACGAACTTCTTGCTCAAGGTATAAAGGTTGTTTGCAGCGCTCGTGATCGGCAACGTGCGCAAGAAAAAGATTGGTATCCGCGAGTTGAATTTGTGGCCTATGATTTGAATCAACAAGAAGATAATTTGAGTGAAAAGTTTCATCACCCAGATGCCTTAATTCATTTAGCTTGGCAGGGATTACCGAATTATAAAAATCTCGATCACCTTGAAAAGGAATACGGAAAACAAGATCGGTTTTTAAAGCAATGGATAGATGAAGGCTTAAAAAATATGACCGTCACAGGCACTTGTTTTGAATATGGCATGCATGAAGGCTTGTTGAAAGAAACAGACCATCCTGATCCAGACAATCCCTATGCCTTAGCAAAAGATACCTTGCGTAGGTCGATAGAAGTTTATAAAAGCTCTCACGACATTTCTTTCAAATGGTTGCGCTTGTTTTATATGTACGGCAAAGGTCAAAACGAGAAATCTATTTTACCCCAGCTTCAGCAAAGTATCAACAGGGAAGATAAAGTGTTTAATATGAGTCAAGGAGATCAGATTCGGGATTACTTACCTGTCGAAAAGGTGGCTAAGTATATTGTGGCATGTGCTTTACAAACCCGCATAGAAGGTATAATTAATGTTTGTAGTAATCAGCCAATCAAGATTATAGAATTAGTGAAAAAATATTTAAGTGATACAAAACAAACAATTTCTTTAAATTTGGGTTTTTACCCATATCCGGATTACGAACCCTTTGCATTTTGGGGCGACAATTCAAAATTATTAGATATTATACAATGAATCCAATAGAACAATTTAAGCAAGAATGTGAAGACAGAGCGACTTCCTATGGCCAAAACGCTGAACTTAAAAAAGCTGCGGCAGACTTTAATATAGTGTCAAATAAAGAAATGTATTCGTACAATTTTTCTTGGATGGGGCGCCCCATTATTCAGTATCCACAAGACATGATAGCCATGCAAGAATTGATCTGGAAAATTCAACCCGATTTAATTATAGAAACAGGCATTGCGCATGGCGGTTCGCTTGTGTATTATGCATCTATCATGGAATTGATAGGGAAGGGTGAAATTGTAGGGATTGATATAGATATTCGTCAGCATAATCGTGAAGCCATAGAAACCCATCCGATGTTTAAGCGTATGACTTTACTCGAAGGCTCATCATTAAGTGCAGAAATAGCCAATCAAGTGGCAGAGATTGCGAAAGATAAAAAAACCATCATGGTGAGTTTGGATAGCAACCATACACATGAGCATGTATTAGAAGAATTAAAACTTTATGCACCTTATGTAACACCTGGAAGTTATTGCGTTGTGTTTGACACCATCGTAGAAGATATGCCAAAGGGTATGTATGACAGACCTTGGGATATAGGCAATAATCCTAAGACAGCCGTTTGGGAATATTTAAAAACGAATGATAATTTTGAAATTGATCATCAAATAGATAATAAACTATTAATTAGTGTAGCACCTGAAGGGTATTTAAAAAGAGTAAAGTAAAATTGATGAACGGGATGCCTTTCTTGTCTGTTGGTTTGCCAACGTATAATAGACCTGAGGGACTAGAAAAAGTTATACAATATTTAATCAAACAAGATTATCAGCATCTTGAAATTATTATTTCAGACAATTGTTCGCCCAATCCGAAGGTAAAAGAAATTCTTGAGCATTACGCAAAGCTTGATTCGCGCATTCGGTATTTCATCCAAGCTAAGAACATTGAGATAGAGCCTAATTTTAATTTTGTTTATCATCAAGCCAAGGGAGATTATTTCATGTGGATAGCCGATGATGATGAATTTCCTATGAACTACTTTAGTGCTTGTATCGATTTTTTAGAAAAAAATAAAGACTATATTTTATGTTCGGGCCTAGCTACTTATTACACCAATGAGCAAATGTTGTTTTCAGACAAAGAGATTAATTTGCCTAGCCAAAGCGCCTTGATACGTTTGTTGAAATACTTGATACAAGTGAATAAGAACGGTGTATTTTATGGAGTGTATAGAAATCATGTAGCTTTTGACAATCCAATTCAAAAACATATAGGTGCCGATTGGAATCATATTGCTCGTATTGCCTTGATGGGAAAAATTAAAACTTTGGACCATATTCAATCAAAGCGATCTGATGAAGGAGGCAGTTCAAGCAGAAGCAAAATTGCAGCACGTTGGGGCATTAGCTCGTTGAAAAAAGTGTTCATGGAAACTTATATTGCTTATGAAGTGGCTTACTATTTGTTTAATGAATCTAGATTGAGGAAGAAGTTTATTTATCCTGTTCGAGTTAGTATTCAAATACTTGTATTTTTGTTTTTGAATGCAAAATTTCTGTATAACTCGATACGAAAGAGGCTGAAATAGGATACGACTTTTCATTTTACATGTACACTTGTATTGCGGCAGCGATTGCAATGGAAAGCCCGCATCCCGAGAGGCTTGACGATACTTGAATGTAAATGACTTATGATAGCCGATTCGGGAGTGGACTTGGAATGGAAAGCGCGTATGCCGCCCAAATAATAGTATTATAAAACACGCCCATGCGCATCTATAAACTTAGCTTGAATATTCATGGAAGCAACTTCGGCTTTTATTTCATGTACATAATTTGTGTTCATAATAATAATTAAACAATGCATGCCTGCCAAAGAAGTTAACACCTCGGGCGATTCGATATAGTGGGCAGAGATAGGCGAATATTTGTGTTGTTTCTCTTTATTAATATCAATGCAATGATCGATGAGTTGGTTGTGAAGATCTATCTTATTTGAAAAAATGACGCCTTTAGTAGCCATGCCCCAAACAATAATGTTGCTTCCTTGACTTTTGTGTTCTTGTATAATATCCGCAATATTTTTCTGAGAAGATTCGATAGAATGCACAAATTTATCTAAGTCGTTTTGATCTATAGATTTGAATGAAGTGGTTTCGTGTTGCTTGCCATTAAAGACCCCTTCGACCCATAGATATTGATCGCCGAAACTGGGTGTGATGGATGTTAATTGAGACCAATCATTCTTGCACATGTTGGCCAATGCATGAGGAGAAAAATAATTGCAATGCTCATAACAAATATCCCAAAAGGTTTGGTTTTCGACTATCCAACCAAAATCAGGCACCTCTATAAAAAATGGAATATCTTGATAAGCTTGTAAGGGCTCTCTGATGATGGATAAAAATTCTTTGGGATATTCGATATGCTCAAAAACATGTCTAGATAAAATTAAACTTGGCTTATCTAATACATGTTCGGTTTTAAAAAAATCTCTAATGAAGGTTAAATTAGCCGTTGGATTTAAATCGCCTTCATAGCTTGGATCAATGCCCACACCTTTAACTTGAGGATATAAGTTGCAAAGTATTTTCAAAAAAGTTCCTTTGCCACAACCCACATCATAGACTATCCCTTTTTCTAAATCGTATTTTTTGAATAAGTAATGACAGATGTTATGGTAATATTCGATAAATAATTTTGAGGGTACGGCATTATCATATTTTTCATCATATACAATAATGGATTCATCAAACGCTGCATTAAATGTAAAATTACAGGCATTGCAATGTGTTAAATTAATTTGCCCTTGTACTGCAGCATTTGCTTCTGCGGCAGTTTCATACACCCTGTTTTGAAGGGTAGGTTCAGCAACTTGTAGAAGTGAATTTAAGGAAGAGCTCTTACATATTGGACAAGTTACTTTCATTATTTTTTAGGAGCAAAAATATGTCTTTGCAAATTAAAAAATCAAATAAAAGTGGTTTCCTTCTAGAGGTGATTCAGTGCCTAGTTTATGCTATGGGTATACACAATTCTACGATACATTTATTTTCTGGATGATTATTCATGTCGTTAAAATAAATTTCGAATGGATTGCCTT
>JAGNOY010000087.1 GCA_017989935.1 Chitinophagaceae bacterium | reverse complement strand
TGTTATTATAATTATTGGTGAGGTAAATTCCTGTGTAAATACTTCTTCCAGAAAGCACTTTATAATTAAAGTAATTTATATTAAATACTTGGTCATACCCAATTTTTAGATTAGGGTTGCCCACATAAATTTCTAATGGATTTGAATTGTCTTGTACCGGCTGTATTTGCGTTAATTGAGGCTGCCTTGTTGAGCCAGAATAACTAAAGGTTAATCTTCTGAATTGATCGAATTTATAATTGAATCTCAAAGTTGGAAACAAATTTGTTCTATTGTAATCATAATTTAAGTTTCTAACAAGATCAGCTTGCTTAAACTTTGAATATCTAACTTTTGTTCCTAAAGTAATATTGTATTTTTTTTCATTATACTTTAATTCAGCACCTACTGTTTGACTAAATACCTTTGAATCAAAATCGCTACTTAATGAATCAATACGTTTAGAATAATCATCATTTGGTGTAACACTTTCCATAGTGTTTTTATTCGATTTGCTGGCATCATTGCCAATACCATAGGATAATTTCAAAAGCAATTTTTTGTTTAAGGGTTCTGTATAAGTTAAGTCGGCATTGACTGAATTATTTAGTTGTTGTTGTTCTTTTTGTTGATCTGTAATATTTGTACTAGGGTTTCCACCTAATGAAAATACAGATACACCATTTAATTTACCAAGTGAGTTGTTGTTTGTATAAGTATATCCTGCACTCAAAGAAAGAGTTCTGCCGGTTTTCTTCAGTTTTTTATTTAATGTGACCTGATTACTAACTCTAGTATTTGTTGAATTTGAGTTGTTTATATTTTGACTTTGATTGATTGGGCTATCATCATATCTCGAATTGATGGTTGAACGAGTTGAATTGCTTTCAATAAAACTTAATCTGCCACTTAAATTGTAGAGAATAGTTAAGGTGCTATCAATAGCGAAATCGTATTTACCAGAAATTCTGTGGGTGTTTCGGCTATTAAAAGAATTTGAACTTTCGGCAGATTGATATTTATTTCCTGGAAATAAATTTTCTGTATTGGATGTTTGACTTTTGGTACGATTAATTCTACCAAAAGAATAATTTAAATTGACATGTTGTTTGGCATCATCCCATTTATCTGCAAAATGAAGTCCTCCAACCCAAGCTTTGGTAATTCCTTCAGGAACGCTATTTCCCCAGCCTCCACCTTCTTCTTGATCATCTGAAACATTCCACATAAACATCCCATCTTCATTCATTTGCATATTGTCTCCTGCACCTGTATAAGTATTTCTATCTTCCCAACCTAAGCCAGTTTTGCCAATACTACTCATCAAGCCATAAGCACTAATTTGTTGCTTATCTTTAAATGAATTAATCATTGCTTGGTTATTCCATCTTTCTTGACCATCCCATCCAGCTTCAATTTTACCAAATTCTCCATGATTCATGTCTTTTTTTAATTTCAAATTAATAGTCTTTTGTTCTTGTCCATCATCAAATCCTGTAAAAGATGCTTGATCACTTTTTTTATCAAAAACTTGTACTTTCTCTACTACTTTCGATTGAATATTTTGGGTAGCAATAGTTGGATCATCACCAAAAAATTCTTCACCATCAACTAATACCTTTTCCACTTTTTCGCCCATAGCAGTAATTTCGCCTTTTTTATTTACCTGAATACCAGGTAAAGCCTTTAAAAGATCTTCTACCATAGCCCCTTGTTTAACCTTGAAACTATCAGCTAAATATTCTAAGGTGTCACCTTTAATTTTAATGCCTGCTGCATTTTTGATGATTACTTCTTTTAATAAATTACCTCTTTGAATCATGTTGATTGAACCTAAGTCTTTTAATGCATCATTTTCATTGATAGTAAAATCATCTACATAATCTACAAAAGAGCCATGTGCAATTAGTAAGATATAATTTCCTGGGGTTAAGGGCGCTAAAGTAAATTGTCCTTGTTGATTGCTTCTGCTATGTTTAATTAACAATGAATCTGATTTTCTTATGGCCGAAACTGAGGCAAAAACTACAGACTTTACATTGGTGCTATCAATAGTTTTACCAGTTATACCTCCTTGTTGAGCATATATGCTATTGAATAGGCTATTGAGTAGGATCAAGAGGGCAAGCTTTTTTATCATGATATAAACTTTATAAAAAACATTTTTAAATCTCGCAAATGTAGGTTGAAAAAAAATTTGTTAGAATTTATTTCGTTTAGGTGGTTCATGTATTGGATAAGTGGAAAATATGGCAATTTATTGTTTGCGATGTACATTTGCCAACTATGCCATCAATCCATGTGCCTGATAGTTTAAATTTTATTGGTAAATTAACCATCCGTCGTTTCTGGAATGGTATAAAAGTGTTGTCGAGTTTTTATTTAACAAAGTGGACTGGTAAAGCGATTCAATGGGGATTGCCTTTTTCGATTTCGTTTGAGCCAACTACTTCTTGTAATCTTAGATGTCCTGAATGCCCAAGTGGTTTGAGGGCTTTCACAAGGCCAATTGGCATGTTAGAAAAAGATTTTTTTACCAAAACCATTGATGAATTGCATCGTGATATGATGTACCTCATTTTTTATTTTCAAGGTGAGCCATACTTGAATCCAGCCTTTTTGGAAATGGTGAAATATGCTTCTGATCGTAAAATTTATACAGCCACAAGCACTAATGCACATTATTTAAATGATGAGAATGCCCGCAAAACCATAGAAAGTGGTTTAGACAGATTAATAATTTCTATTGACGGTACAACGCAAGAAGTGTATGAACAATATCGTATAGGAGGGAAGTTAGATAAAGTGCTAGAAGGAGCAAGAAATATAGTTCGTTGGAAAAAAGAAATGAAATCTGAGAAGCCTTATGTTTTTTTTCAATTTCTTGTGGTAAAGCCAAATGAGCATCAAATTGAAGATGTAAAAAAGTTAGCTAAAGAAATCGGGGTAGATGATGTTCGATTTAAAACTGCACAACTTTATGATTATGAAAATGGAAACCCATTGATGCCAAGTATTGATAAATATGCACGATACAAAAAGAAAGCAGATGGAAAATATGCCATTAAAAATCAATTAGAGAATCATTGTTGGAAATTATGGCATGCTTGCGTAATCAGTTGGGATGGTTTGGTAGTGCCTTGTTGTTTCGATAAAGATGCCGATTACAAATTAGGAGATTTGAAGAAGGATTCCTTTAAAGAAGTTTGGCATAGTGATACTTATAAAGCTTTTAGAAAAAAATTAATTACAGGCAGGAAAAATATCGATATCTGTGCTAATTGCAGTGAAGGCACCAAGGTTTGGAGTGATTAATAGATGGCTTGGGCCTCATTTCAGTACACCGTGTTGTTGCATTTGTTTCCAATGATCTTTTTTATTATAAAGAAAAAATTTACTCATGGGATAACTAAACTTAAAGTGCCCATTATAATCGATTCCAAATTGCCTGTAAGAAATTGAGGGGTTCTCTTCAAGACAACGATGTATAGCCTCTGTGTAGGCACTTGGACCTGTCATTTTATGACTATCAATTGGATATTTATTGTGGCGGATATTTTCTACAACGATCTCTATGGTTTTGGCCAGAAAGGGATGATTAGCCTCATAAAGCATAGCCCATTGAACGTAAAAACGTTGGTTGTCCTCTAAACTAATGATGGCTCTATCATCAGATTTTATTAGATTATCTAAAGGCTGCTTAATTTGACTATCAATATCCAAGTAAATACCACCAAATTGAAAGAGTACTAGGTATCTAAAAAAGTCAGCCTTGGCAGCGCCCACTTGAATTTTGAGATAGATGTTTAGTGTATCGATGCCAAAGTAAGTACGGATAAATTCAATGATTCTTTCATCTGTGTAAAATTCATAAGCATAATTCGGATTCATCTTTTTCATTCGATAAATATGCCATTTTGTAATCCAAGGTAATGACGAAGATTTAAATGTTTGAAAAATAGTCTTAGGTATGGGCATAGTTAAAAGTCTTGAATGGCAAAAATAATGAAATCAAATGGTTATTGATTCTTGCTAAAAACGACAAGAACCTATTTTAGATAGATAAAGTGGAACCTGATATTAAAGTTCAATCCATAAAAGTTGTTTATTTGCAAAACAAAAAAATTATATGAAATCTAAAATTCTATTTCAACTCTTTCTTTTAACTGGCCTTGGAATCGTATTTGTAACGATGAAATCTGATATTGGAGGCAAATATAACGGTGGGACTAGTTGTGGAAGTTGCCACGGGAATAAGAACACCGCTACTTCTGTAGCTTTAAATGGTTTGCCAACATCATTTACTCCTGGAACAACTTATCCTTTAACTTTTACTGTAACTAATTCCTCATTATCTAAAGCAGGGTTTAATTTATTAGTGAGTGGTGGCACGCTAACTGCCGGGGCTGGATCGAAAGTAAATAATGCAAAAACACAAATTACTCATACAAGTCCGATGGCTGCAGTCAGTGGCGTAACTACTTTTTCATTTAGTTGGACGGCACCCACAACTACTGCTACAATTACTTTTAGTGGCGTAGGAAATGCCGTAAATGATGACCAAAATGATGGAAGTGCTGATCAATGGAATTCATTGACCCAATCAGTGAGTGGTGCTACTGCAACAACAGTGCAAGATTTGAATACTTTGTCTTTAAAATCTTATCCAAATCCTACAAGTAATTTCTTAACGATTGAAGGATTCCCTAAAGATGCAAAGGATGTGATGCTAGTTGGTGTAAATGGCCAATTCATTACACCTAATATTTCATTTAATGCTGATAAAGCGGTTTTGAATTGTGCTAACTTAGCTGAAGGTCAGTATATTTTACACGCTAACATTCAAGGTAAAACAAGGGTTACCAAATTTGTTGTGGCAAAATAAAATTCAATTTGACATTTGTAACAAAGTCATTTATAAAATAGTTTATCATGAAATTAATGTATTCTTATATTTGTTTGTTCAGTGCTTTAACACTGATTGTCTGCATGAATAGTTGTGGTAAAAAAACGGATACAACAGATTATGCCGCCATTGCTGTATGTTCTGGAACTACGCCAACATACACGGCTGATATAGCAAATATTTTAAACACAAATTGCGCTACTTCAGCTTGTCATAGTGCTTCTTCAGCTAAATCAGGCATCAATTTAAGTACTTATTCAAGTGCAAGTAGTCAATTTAAAACGAATTCGAAAAATTTGATTTCAATTCATCACGGAAGTGGGGTGGATCAAATGCCTAAGAATGCCGCAAAACTGAGCGAAGCAACTATTAATAAATTAGATTGTTGGGTAAAAAACGGCTGTCCTCAATAAACTTATTTTTACTAAATCTAATCAGGGCTGATCTACATCGGTCCTGATTTTTTTATTATGATATGCCCTGGTTTTAGTATGAAAATTTGTCAGCTAATTCAAGTTGGTATTGAATTTGCTCGATGAGTTACAAGTCAATTTAAACTTAAAATTAAAAAATTATGGCCTCAGGTAAAATTAATGTATCCGTAGAAAACATTTTCCCACTCATTAAAAAATTTTTATATTCTGATCATGAAATCTTTTTGCGAGAATTGATTTCAAATGCAACAGATGCAACGGCTAAACTCAAGCATCTATGCAATATTGGTGAAGCTAAAGTTGAATATGGTGAACCCATCATAGAAGTAAAAATAGATAAAGAAGCCAAAACTATTCGCATTATTGATCAGGGGTTAGGCATGACAAGTGAAGAAGTTGAAAAATATATCAACCAAGTTGCCTTTTCTGGGGCAGAAGAATTTCTGGATAAATATAAAGATTCTGCCAAAGATGCAGGTATTATCGGACATTTTGGTCTTGGTTTTTATTCTGCTTTTATGGTTGCGGAAAAAGTTGAAATTTTCACCAAGTCTTATAAAGAAGAGCCTGCAGCACATTGGGTTTGTGATGGTAGTCCAGAATTTACATTGGAGCCAAGCGATAAAACCACGCGTGGAACTGAAATTGTATTGCATATAGCCGAAGATTCCGTTGAGTTTCTTGAAGAATCAAGGATTCGAGAATTATTGGTTAAGTACAATAAATTTATGCCAATACCGATTAAATTTGGAACAAGAACAGAAACAAATAAAATTGGAGAGGGTGAAGATGCTAAAGAAGAAAGCATTGAAGTAGATAATATTATCAATAATCCAACACCAGCTTGGACTAAGGCACCTGCTGATTTAAAAGAGGAAGATTACAATTCATTTTATCGTGAATTGTATCCGATGCAATTTGAAGCCCCTTTATTTCATATACATTTGAATGTAGATTATCCTTTCAATTTAACAGGAATATTATATTTCCCGAAAATTAGTCAGGATTTACAGCTTCAAAAAGACAGAATTCAGCTTTATCAAAATCAGGTATATGTAACTGATAATGTAGAAGGAATAGTTCCAGAGTTTTTAACTATGCTTAAAGGCGTGATAGATTCACCAGATATTCCGTTAAATGTTTCTCGTTCTTATTTGCAATCTGATGGAAATGTAAAGAAAATCGCTAATTATATTACGCGCAAAGTATCTGATAAATTGAAATCACTCTTTACAGAAAATAGAAGTGATTTTGAGCAAAAATGGAATGATATTAAAATGGTATTAGAATATGGCATGTTATCAGAACCTAAGTTTTATGAAAAAGCGGGTGACTTTTTCTTGTATCCGACCGTCGATAACCAGTATTTTGTATGGAATGAATTAAAAGAGAAGATCACTGCCAATCAAACAGATAAAGATGGTAAATTAGTTGTATTATACGCTCAAAACAAAGACGCACAGCATGTTTATATTGAATCAGCTAAAGAGAAAGGCTATGAGGTATTGTTACTCGATTCACCGATTATTGGACATGTGATTCAAAAGCTTGAAGGTGATTTAGACAAGGTAACTTTTGTTCGTGTAGATGCTGATCATATTGACAAACTCATTCAAAAGGATGAGAAGTTAACATCTGCTTTAAGTGAAGAAGATCAAACACAATTAAAAACAGTGCTTGAAGAATTTATACCTTCTTCAACTTACAGTGTGCAGATCGAAGCCATGGATCAAAAGGCTATGCCATTTATGATTACGCAACCAGAATTTATGCGTAGAATGAAGGAAATGAGTGCAGCAGGTGGCGGTGGCATGTTTGGATTAGGCAAAATGCCCGATATGTATAATTTAGTGGTGAACTCAAATCACGAATTAGTCGGTATGATATTGCATGAATCCGATAAAGAAAAGCAAGAAATACTTGTTAAACAAGCGCTTGATTTAGCCAAACTTTCTCAGAATTTATTGAAAGGAGAAGAATTGACAGCCTTTGTGAAGAGAAGTTTTGACAGGTTAAATTAGTGAAAGCATAAATTGGATTTTCAAACATACGGAAGAAGACTAGCGGCAACGATAGTAGTGGATACCCCGCACCACGCGCTTTGGCGTGGGCGGCGTAGGAACGAATAGCGTGTCTGCCGCCCAAAAACCTTGTTATAAAATTATTTG
>JAGNOY010000086.1 GCA_017989935.1 Chitinophagaceae bacterium | reverse complement strand
TTTCTTTTTATCAACTAACCATCCTTCACCATTGAGCATTTGCGCATATTCGCCTACTGTCATACCATGCACAATGGGGATTTGTTGCATGCCCACAAAAGATTTGTATTTGCTCTCCAACACCGGACCATCAACATAGAAACCATTCGGGTTGGGTCTATCGAGTATAATTAATGGCACTTGACTTTCGGCACAAGCCTCCATCATGTATTGAAGCGATGATATATAGGTATAAAATCGAGCACCTACATCTTGAATATCAAAAACTACCAAATCGATGCCTTGCATACTTTCTTTAGAGGGTTTTTTGCTGGCACCATACATTGAAGTTATTTTCAATCCGGTTTTAGTGTCGATACCACTTTTAATTTTTTCACCTGCATCGCCTGTTCCTCTGAATCCATGCTCTGGTGCAAAAATATTTACAATATTGATTTTTAGTGATAATAAGGTATCAACCAAATGTGTTTGTCCTATGACGGAGGTTTGATTGACTAGCAGTGCGATTTTTTTATTTTTTAATTTAGGCAAATACGCAGCCACTTGATCTGCGCCTGTAATCACCTTGCTTGAAAAATCCTGCGCATAAATCAGCGAGCTTGACAATAGGCAAACAACAAATAGAATTTGTTTCATTGTACAAAAATAAAGAAAAGGGTTTTATCTTCAACGAATTATTATCGCCTTGAAAAATGTATTTTCTTTATTGTCTTGCTTACTGATTTGCGTGACATTGATCATCACTAGACTTATCTATACCGACACCCAACAAATGCTTCCTTTAAAAATGAGCACTTGGGATGCTTTAGGGTATTATCTTTATTTACCGGCTAAATACATTTATCAAGACGAAGAAAATGTTGGATTTATAAAAAAGATAGATTCGACTTATCAATTGAGTGGCGGAGATTTTTATCAAGCTAGCAAACTTAAAAATGGTCATTATGTCTGTAAGTATTTAATGGGTGTATCAATTTTGCAGACTCCGTTCTTTTTTCTAGCTCATCAATATGCCTTAAGAAGTACATATCCTGCCGATGGCTTTTCGTGCCCTTATCAGGTTGCGATTGCGTGGGGTTGCCTATTCTATATATCTATTTCGTTGTTCCTACTTAGGCATATTTTACTAAGATATTTCGAAGACAAATCTGTTGGCATTACTTTGATTTTACTTATGCTTGCAAGTAATGCGATTCAATATATTGGAATTGAGGCAGGGCAAAGTCATAGTTACATATTTCCTTTGTATGTTTTCATACTCTACTTCACCATAAAATGGCATGAAAGTTATTCGTGGAAGTGGATGAGTTTGATTGGGCTCACCTTGGGACTTGCTGTGATTTCTAGACCTACGGAATTGGTGATGGTATTAATTCCGATTTTATGGGAAACAAATCAAGATCAACAAAATAAATGGGCTTATTTAAAAAGCAATTTTTGGCAGATGTTTGTTTTGGCTTTATCAGGATTTGTTGCCGTACTTCCGCAACTGATGTATTGGAAAAAAGTTACAGGTTCATGGGTTTATGATGTAGGTAGTAAATGGGATTTTTTAAGTCCACATTTTCGGGTATTAATCGGCTGGGAAAAAGGGTGGATTACTTATACGCCGGTAGCTATATTGATGCTAATCGGGTTATTCATGTTGCCTAAATCGCCTTATAAAAAAGCTATTATCACTTTCAGTGTAGTGAATATTTATATCATCATTTCTTGGCATATTTGGCGTTATGGCGGAAGTTACTCATGCAGAGCCTTGGTACAAAGTTATCCGGTATGGGCATTTCCATTAGCCGCTGCGACTTCTGCACTTTTACACACAAAAGCGCGTTATCTATTTTTACTTGTAAGTATTTATTTATTGGTGGTGAATTTATTTCAAATTAAACAATACAATCGAAATATTTTACATTATGATGATATGAACTTTGCCTATTACAAAGCTATTTATTTAAATCCTTCACCAAGTGCAGCAGAAATGAGCTTATTAGACACAAAAGAAATCATCGTTGATGAAGATCAATTTCGAAAAACATTGTTAGTAAAAAAATCTAATTTACTCCTTACAGATAATTTGATGTCGATGATTGATAGTCAAGTCATGTTAAAACCTAGGCAAGAGTTTACATCGTGTTGGTTAAAAATTTCAGCAAAAATTTTAGTTAAACAAGGATATTGGGGAAGCTATTTACAAACAATGGTTGCACAAGAGCAAGTAAGCAAAGAAACTAAAGTTAGACTTTTTAATGCCCTTTGTAAAGAAGATGCATTGAATGAATATGTATATTATATTCGATTAGATGCAGGTAAGCCCATTGAATCTATTAGAACTCATTTTACTGGACAAGAAAATATAATAGCAACGTTTGTTGACTTTACAATTGAATTATTATCAACATAAGTTTTAGGTTAAGTTATTTTTTATTCTCATTCGGCATTTCATACCTTCGCCTCTTTTTAAAATTTTTCTGATGATGATAGATTTTGCACAAGGGGTAAGTCATGCCTTACAAATTTCATTTAAGCAAGTTAGTAGTGTGTTGCAACTTTTACAAGAAGGTTCTACCATTCCGTTTATTGCGCGATACCGAAAAGATGCTACTGGTAATTTAGATGAAGTTCAAATTCAGCGCATACAAGATGAAGCTAAATTTCAACAAGAATTTTCAGAGCGAAAATCTTTCATTGAAAAAACCATTCGAGATGCTGGAAAGATGACAGAACAACTTCAACAAGCCATTCATGACGCCACTACTTTAAACCAGTTAGAAGATATTTACTTACCCTATAAACCTAAGCGAAAAACAAGAGGCACTATGGCTAAAGAAAAAGGCCTTGAACCTTTAGCTAATTGGTTAAAGTTGCAACAATCCAACGAGGTGGAAACAGAAGCTACAAAATATATTTGCGACGGGGTGGAAAGTTGGGAAGAAGCCCTTGCGGGTGCTAGAGATATTTTAGCCGAAGAATTTAATGAACATGCAGGAATAAGAACTGCCATTCGACAGCTTTATTCGAAGGAAGCCTTGATACATTGTAAAATAATTTCGGGCAAAGAAGAAGAGGCGATTAAGTTTAAAGATTATTTTGATTTTAGCGAACCTATCATTAAAATTCCTTCACATAGAATACTTGCTATACTAAGAGGTTTTCTGGAAGGTTATCTAAGAATGGGCATTGACATTGACGTCACCGACGCTGAGTTATTGATGGAAAAAGAATTTGTAACTTCCAATAACGAATCAGCAACTCAACTAAAAAAAGCCATCAAAGAATCTTACAAGCGATTGTTGCAGCCTTCTATGGAAAGCGAATTTCGCTCAGCACTCAAATTAAAAGCTGATGAAGAAGCTATTGATGTGTTTGCAGAAAATTTAAGACAGCTACTACTTTCTTCTCCATTAGGCAGCAAACGAATTTTAGCCATTGATCCAGGATATCGTTCTGGATGTAAAGTTGTTTGCTTAGACGAATCGGGCAATTTGCAACATACTGATTTGATTTATATACATGAGAAAAATTACAAGCTACAAGAAGCTGAACATGTGATTCGCACATTAGTGCAACAATATCAAATCCAATCGGTAGGTATTGGAGATGGCACAGCAGGCAGGGAAACACAACAATTTATACATTCTTTAAATTTGAACTTACCTACATTTTTAGTGAATGAAGATGGAGCTTCTATTTATTCTGCTTCGGAGATTGGACGTGAAGAATTTCCTGATTATGATATTACAGTTAGAGGTTCGGTGAGTATAGGTCGTAGGCTGATGGACCCTTTAGCTGAACTGGTAAAAATAGATCCTAAAAGTATTGGCGTTGGGCAATATCAACATGATGTTTCTCAATTTAGGTTAAAAGAAAGGCTTGATCAAACTGTGATGAGTTGTGTAAATTTGGTAGGCGTGAATGTAAATACTGCTAGCAAACATTTACTAAGCTATGTGAGTGGAATTGGCCCAACCTTAGCTGAAAACATTGTATCTTATCGGCAAGAAAATGGCCACTTTAAGAATAGAAAAGAATTGCTTAAGGTACCGAGATTAGGACAAAAAGTATTTGAGCAAGCAGCGGGATTCTTAAAAGTACCTGAAAGTAGCAATCCCTTAGATAATAGCACTGTGCATCCTGAAGCTTATGACATTGTTGAAAAAATGGCCAAAGACTTATCAACTGAAGTGACACAATTAGTGCGAAATGAAAATTTATTGAAACAGTTGAATCCATCAAATTATACCAGCGAATCGATAGGTATGTTGACGGTGAATGAAATTTTGAAAGAATTAAAAAAGCCAGGTCTAGATCCACGAACTGAAGCACAAACTTTTGAGTTTGCACAAATATTTAAGATAGAAGATGTTCATCCTGATATGATAGTGCCAGGCATGGTCACTAACATTACTCGTTTTGGAGCATTTGTAGATATTGGCGTTAAGCAAGATGGGTTAGTGCATGTATCAGAAATAGCCAATCGCTATATTTCCGACCCAAAAGAGGTATTGAAACTAAATGACAAAGTGATGGTAAAAGTATTAGAAGTTGATATTACACGAAAGCGAATTAACTTATCGATTAAACAAGCAGCATTAGAAACAACAACTAAAACTAAAACTGTTTCAGCTCCTAAAAAAATTACTACAGTTCAGCAAGAAGTAAGTTTTACTGATGCCTTGTCGAATTTGAAAAATAAATTTAAAGCCTAACACTACATCTGCCCAAACATACCTTGTTGATAATCGAACATGGCTTGTCTGATAGCAGTTTCGCTAGCGGCTACAAATGGACCATAGGTTACTAAAGGTTCGTCGATAGGCAGTCCTGAAAGAATAAGCACCTTTGTAGCGATGTTAGCATGCAATTCTATGCTGCCTTCTTCTTGAGCAAATTGTACAAATTGATGGGGCAGATAGGAAGCATTTTGTTGAATAAGCCCCTCCCCTTCTAGTACATATACACAAGCATGATGATTTGAAGGAAGTTGAAAAGTAAAAGATTTGCCTTCATTCAATCTTAACATGGCAGTTGTTGTTGTAGATTTCACAGTCCCCTCTTGGCCTTCGAATTCACCAGAAACCAATCGGCATTCCACGCCCTCTTGATGTATCAACTTAATTTCGTTTGCTGTAACTGCCTGATATGTGGGTGGCAATTTTTTTTCCTCTTCTAATAAATTAATCCACAATTTGGATACCTTGCAATCTACCTCCATGTTGCTTAAAGTCTGGACTAGCTTCTTCGCTGTGTATAATACCGCGTCCTGCGTTGATCCATTGAACTTCGTTGCTTTTTATTACACTGATATTTCCTAAAGAATCTTTATGCTCTACCCCGCCTTCGAATAGGAGGGTCACAGGACAAAAACCACTATGAGGATGAGGAGGCACTTCAAATTCAACATGCCCGGGTTCGAAGCTTAAATCAAAATGATGAAGTAACACAAAAGGACTCACTTGATTGATCCCTTGAATCGGTATAGGTTGTCGTAATTGAATCGGCCCCATCATGACTTGAGGCGCAGAAATCACTCGCGCTATGCTTCTAAAATTCATCTTAGATTATTTTATAAATTTCCATAATACTTTCAAGAATTTTAGGGAAGTCGATTTTTAAATCAATTAATTTACCCGACTTAATATCAAACACCCAGCCATGTACAGAAAGACCTCTTTCGTAATAGGCTTCTTGTATGGCTGCAGTTTTAATTAAATTCACACATTGCTCTTGAACATTCAATTCAACTAATCTGTCATATTTTTTATCTACATCAGTGATGCTGTTTAATTCATCTTTATGAATGCGAAATACGTCACGTATATTTCTAAGCCATGGATTTAAAATACCCATATCTTTAGGCTCCATGGCAGCTTTCACACCTCCGCATTGATAATGCCCGCAGACCACCACATGATTCACTTTTAAATGTCTGACAGCATAATTTAATACCGACATCACATTAAGATCTACATTATTTACGAGGTTGGCTATATTTCTATGGATAAAAGCTTCGCCAGGATTAATGCCCATTAAATCTTCTGCTGTCACACGACTATCGGAGCAACCAATGTATAAAAATTCTGGGGATTGCCCTTTAGCTAAATTTTTAAAATAATTCTCATCTTGATTGAGTTTTTCTTGAATCCAATGTTCGTTATTTAAAAATACTTGTTGAATATCCATGGGGTGTAAATTAAAGTTCAAATGTAATGGATCGAAGAAAATAAAAAGCAATTTGAACATTTAATCTTAGAAAATACTGATTGTGTTGAAAACAAAACCCGTGGCAACGATAGAGCGTATACCCCGCATTCCGAGAGGCTTCTAGACATTGCCTTCGCAAACGTTCACTTGATAGCCGATTCGGAAGAGGAGTATAAGCGATAGCGTGTCTGCCACCCAAAAGGAAAAATGGGGCATGATATAATTTGTTCAAAACATAAACTAACGACCATCTCTTCCCTTTCTTCTAAGCGCTATATTTGCATAATAAATTTCAAATGATGAATTACAAAAACTATTTAATAGGTCTGATTTTACTGATTTCGAATTATTCAAGCTCAGCAGTTGCACAAAACTTTATATGGGCTAAAAATGCATGCGCCACCAATAATTCTACAATCTATTCAAATTCTATGGCAGTAGACAATTCAGGCAATGTTTATACAATAGGTAGGGTATCAGGCACTTGCGATTTTGATCCTAGTGCCAATACATTTAACCTAACTGGTTCTTTGACTACAAATGATATGTATATTCAAAAATTAGATTCAAACGGAAACCTCTTATGGGCAAAACTAATTGTTGGAACCTTTCCTTATTCCGCATCTAATTTAGTAAAAACTGATAATTCAGGCAATATTTATGTTACAGGTTCTTTTGGGCAAACAGTAGATTTTGATCCAGGACCTGCTGTCCATAATATCACACCACAAGGATATGAAATCTTTATTTTAAAACTGGATTCATTGGGTGATTTTATTTGGGTTAAAACAATAGCCGGTACTTCAACTGGGGCATTGAAAATTGATGCACTTGTTGTAGATGCCAATAATAACTTAATTTTAGGTGGACCTTATACTGATATCGTAGATTTTGATCCAAATTCAGGTATTTCAAATTTATCAAGTTTGTCAATTTATTCAGGATATATATTGAAACTAACCTCTACTGGAAATTTTGTTTGGGTTAAGTCTTTTAATTCGAATTATTCAGTACGTATCATTGGAATGGATGTTGATGCTACAAATAATATTTATTGTAGCGGTACCTTTTCAGGCACTTTAGATTTAGATCCTGACACTGCAACAAACAATGTTTCATCGGCTTTAAATACCTCAAATGGCTACATTGTTAAATTAGATAGTAATGGAAGCCACATTTTCGGCGAATCATTTGGTGGAACTGGAAATATTTTTTTTGCAACGCTTGATTTGGATAATAATAATAATGTTATTATTGGTGGCACATTTAAAAATTTTACTGACTTTGATCCGTCTAATGCCGACTATAATTTATATGGTCCAAATTCTTTTTTTGATGTCTATCTTTTAAAGCTTAGTAATACAGGCACTTTCATTTGGGCAAAACAAATACAAGGTTATGATGATGTTGAATTAAATGGGGTTGATATCGATACTACAGGCTCTATATATGCAACAGGCTTTTTTAAAAGCCCTACAGATTTTGA
>JAGNOY010000085.1 GCA_017989935.1 Chitinophagaceae bacterium | reverse complement strand
TTACTCATAAAAGCTAATTTTTATTTCAAACGACTTTCGTCAGAAACAGTTAATTTTTTACGGCCTTTTTTACGGCGTGCAGCTAATACTCGGCGACCACCTGGGGTTTCCATACGTTGGCGAAAGCCATGTACTGATTTTCTTCTGCGACGATGGGGTTGGAACGTACGTTTCATACAAATTTAATTTAATTCCTTTTTTAGGACTGCAAATGTAAGGGCAAGACTTTTAAAAACCAAAAATTAGTCAAATTTATATCCAACATAGGTTGTTTTTGACTTCCAAGGTGTAAATACTACCCCTCCAGTTTCTTTATAAAGGGTTACAGTCAGTACACCATTATTCAAACTACCATTTCCATGATAATTAAATGTATCTAAGAAAAACAAGGTCTGCTCAGGAATGGTAATAAAATTATTGTTTACAGTACCATTAATAACTTCAAAAATAGAATCTCGAATTGAATATAACTTAATGCCGAATTTATCATTCTTGATCTTGATACGTAAGGTATCGTCATTATCATCTGTTTGTACGTCATTAATCAAAGAGGTACGAATACAAGCATAATAAGAGTCAAACTTTTCATTTACTCTAAACTGACAACTATCCCCCTCATAGCCAGAGGTGCAAATACAATCCCCATCCTTGCAAGTACCTCCATTTTTGCATTCTACAGCTCTGGTTTTACAAGGGTTAGAATTGCATGAGGCTAAATAAAGAACACCTACAAACAAACTAAGTAATAAACCTGAGGTAATCAACGATACTTTTTTCATGTTTTCTTTCTTTTTGGGTCTTCAGCTTTGTTTACAAGACCTATTTACTTTTTGTTTTTAGTGACTCAGATTAAGGTTGTACAAATTTTGTGGCATTATACACGCATGAAAATAAGTTCTGATTTGTATTATCCTTTTTTGTAATATACAATGTGATGTATTTTCCTTCGATATATCCATTGCCAGAATAAGTAAAATCTCCAAAAGTTTGTGCTTCAATATTCACCTTATCAACCTCTACAATACCCTTTATACTTACACCTTGAATAAAAATATCATAAATTTGAATTTCATTTGGCTTATCACCAGGCGCAATTATATTGGTAATAATTTCAGGTTCGGATCCATTGCATCTAAACGAGCCGTCCCAAGTGCCAATAAATTTTTCATACATTCTTGTCGAACAATTTGGCCCCTCATATCCTGAAGCACATTTACAACGACCATCACGACAAATTCCATTGTTCTTGCAAATCAGATTTTTACAAGGATCAGAGTTGCAAGCAGTAAAAACTACAGTAAAAGCAATGACTAAAAATGCCATAACCGTGCTCAATATTATCGAAAGTCTTCTCATGTTCAGTGCGTATGGGTAACAAACTTAATAAAAATCATCGAGTAAATGATTAATCTAACGTATTTTTTATCGGATTCCAGCCTTGAGCAGTTAATTCTACCCTTTTCTCAGCATTTGTAATCAACACTTTTCCTTTATCAGCACTGCTCATATGACCAATTATCGTCAACATCTCACATTCTTTTATTTTTTCAAAATCTGAAGCAGCAACAGTAAATAATAATTCATAATCCTCACCTCCATTCAATGCAGCTGTAGTAGCGGCAATACCAAACTTAGCGGCATTCTCTCTTGTTTGATCATGAATAGGCAACTTTTCTTCATAAATCACACAGCCCGTTTCGCTTTGCTTACACAAATGCAATACCTCAGAACTCAAACCATCACTAATGTCTATCATCGAAGTTGGCATTAAATCATGTTCTTGAAACCAAGCTATCATTTTTTTGCGTGCTTCTGGCTTCAAAAATCTTTCAATTACATAAGCCTGATTCTCTAAATTAGGTTGCACCCCTGGATTTTCTAAAAATATTTTCTTTTCTCTTTCCATCAACAACAACCCCATATACGAAGCTCCCAAATCACCTGTCACACAAATCAAGTCATTTTCTTTTGCGCCTTTTCTAGTCACAAATTTATTTTCATCTACTTGCCCAATCGCCGTTATGCTAATCACCATGCCCTTTTGCGAAGACGTTGTATCTCCACCAATCAAATCAACTCCATATCTTTCGCAAGCTAAATTTACTCCCTCATAAAACTCATCTAAGGCTTCTACACTAAATCTATTCGAAATGGCTATACTCAAGGTGATTTGCATGGGCTCTGCATTCATCGCATAAATATCCGATAAGTTTACTACTACAGATTTATATCCCAAATGCTTCAAAGGCACATACATCAAATCAAAATGTACCCCTTCTACTAACATATCCGTACTCACTACCACTTGCTTTCCGAAAGAATCTATCACAGCCGCATCGTCGCCAATACTCAATAACGTACTAGCATTGCGGGTTTCATTAAAACGTGTCAAATGATCAATCAACGCAAATTCTCCTAATGACGCAATTTCAGTTCGTTGAGGCATACCTTTTTTTGGGCAAATGTACAATCAAATCTGTTGAGAAGCATGGCATGAGAACGAAGTCAACAACTTTCTCTTTTTTGGGCGGCACACACGCTGTTCGTTACAAGTCCGCTCACGCGAGGCGCATGATGCGGGCTTTTCACTGCCATCGTTGCCGCAATACAACAAACCATGTATACCCGCATGCACCATCTTCACCGGGCGTATCTTTCCACGTCTACTAATTTACCCTATCAAAATTAATTATCAAACTTCTGTAAGTCATATAAAGGTTTGTGACTTAATTTTGAGCCCTCAACGATTCAAGTATTGAATCCTTGTAAATGATCATTATGAAAAGAATTTATCTTATTGCCGTTTTCTTTGCTCTTGCCTTCTCTGCTTGCAAAAGACAAAATATTAAAGAAGTGCCTGCTTGGGGCGATATTTTTAAAAAATATGCCATCGATTCAGGATGCTTTGAAATTGCAGATAATAGTCACGATCAAGTGTTTTACTATAATTTACCAAGAGTAAGTAAAAGAGTTACCCCTGCTTCTACCTTTAAAATTGCAAATTCCCTCATTGCCTTAGATATCAATGTGGCCAAAAGTGAAGACATGGTAATCCCGTGGGATGGCATCAAACGTTATCGAGATGATTGGAACAAGGATTTAACAATGCGTGAAGCGTTTAAAGTAAGCAGTGTGCCCTACTATCAAGAAATTGCCCGTAGAATTGGTAAAGTTGAAATGAAAAAATGGATCGATACTTTAAAATATGGCAACCAAAACATTGGAGACACCATTGATCAATTTTGGCTAAATGGCGATTTAACTATTTCTCCAGACGAACAAGTGCTATTAATGAAACGCTTATATTTCGATAAACTTCCATTTTCTCAACGAACCCAACGTATTGTTCGAAGCATTATGTTGCGAGAAGATAGCACCGAATATAAACTGTATTTCAAAACAGGTACTTACCTCGACGAGAAAGGAATACTTGCCTGGGTAGTAGGCTTTATAGAAAGAAAAGAAACACAGATTGGCGTACTCACTAAAAAAGAAGAAACCAATTACAAACCTTACTTTTTTGCCATGAACTTTAATACCCCTGATACTTCTAATGCCTACAAAGAAAAACGTATCAATATTCTCAAAGACATTTTACGTGAAAGGCAAATCATCAAATAAGTTTTCTTGAAATTTGAATGCTAAGCTCGATTTGATTAACTTCGTTTAGTTAATAAAAAATGTTTATGCATAAAATAACCTTACTATTTACCCTTGTTGTTGTACTATTGATTCAATGCCCAAGCCATGCCCAAACTGCGCGCCCTATCTCTAAACTAGACATGTTAAAGGCTGTAAAAAATGAAAAATGGCGCACGCCTGTTAAAATTGAAGATGCAGTGAAAGCCCAAGAGCAATCATCTAAAGAAAATACAAAGAAAATAAGAGCCACTGAATTAAAAGTGAGCAACAGTAATTCTACCAGTGTAGAAGAAGGCGAAGCACAAATAGCTATCGATCCAACCAATCCAAACAATCTAGTGATGAGTTATATGGATAATTCAACTACTGGCCTTGCCTTCCCAATTTATTCCTCTACCAATGGCGGCTTAAATTGGACTAAGAGTTCTTTCAATGCAGCAAATTATTTGGCCGAAATTTTCCCGACAGGCTCAATAGTAGGTGGAGGAGACCCTATTTTTGCTTACGACAAAACTGGTAAACTCTATTTCTCTTGGATCTATCTTTCTTTTGACCAAACTTCTTTTGATACTGCTTATGCTTGTATGTTTTTAGCGACTTCTACAAATAACGGCCTTAACTGGACAGTGGCTCCAGGCAAAGATCGCTTTATTGGCATCACAGCCTTAGACCCACTTTCTTTTGAATCTTTTGATAATTATGAAGGCATGTATGACAGACAATGGTTCGCGGTGGATCTTACCAATGGCCCTAATCAAAACAACTTATATTGTTCATTTGTGTATTTCCCGAATATGTCAGAATCTCCAGCCCTTACTGGACAATACATCAAAAAGAAATTACCTGCGAATACCAAATTTAACACAAGCAAAACACAAGTCAACATGAGTGGCTCACAATTTGGCAATGTGGTGGTTACCAACGATGGTAAATTACACGTCTCTTATGCAGATCTAGATCAAAACAGCGTCATGCATGCAGTTTCTAACGATGGTGGAAATACATTCAATACACCCAATTTAGTTTCTACGGGCATAAATTTATTTGGCGCCCAAGGAAATGGTTATATTCATGATCGAGAAAATAGCGCGGTAAATATGGTGGCTGGATCTGACAATAACCTTCATATTGTTTGGTCAGATTTCCCCGTTTCTCCAGGAGCCAATTATAATTCATATTACTCACGTTCCACAGATGGTGGAAATACTTGGAGCCCATCTGTAAACTTATCTACCATTTTTGGAGCATCCAATAAAGCCCTTATGCCAACTGTATGTGCATACAACAATAGAGTGTCTATCGGTGCTTATGTGATTAATGGACCTAAGGTCTCTGACTATTATATGGCAACTTCTAATAATGACGGCAGCACTTGGGGCACACCTACTAAACTAAGCACACAATCTACAGATTTCTCTTCTGCAAGTAACATGGGAACTTGGTTTGGCGATTATTACAATGCAGTTAGAACAGATACTAAAGTATATAATATTTGGGCCGATGGTAGAAATACAACCAAATCTAAAATGTATGTTTCCATTACCACAGAAGCAGGATCTGCTTGGCCAACATCTATCACAGAAATTTCCCCTATCAATGCAAGTTTTAGTTTAGAAGAATATTATCCAAATCCAGTACAAGATCAATTAACGCTCAGCTTCAAATCAACAGAATCAAATCTATTAAATATTCAACTTTGCAGCCTTGATGGAAAAATAATTCGCGCAAAAAAATGTGCCTTGACCATAGGCCAAACCAAAGCGGACATTAATATATCCGGAATAGCCAAAGGAGCATATCTTTTAAAGATACTTGACAAAGACAATACGCAATTGACTAGAATGATTGTCAAAAATTAATCCTTTCATTTCAGATTTAATGTCTGTATTGAATTGGCGACCATAAATTCAAGTTACAATCTTTCTTAATTCCTTCACAAAATTAAACCCTCATAACCACTCATATGTTTAAAGCCCCATTTTCATTTGAAGGTCGAATCAGACGTAAAGAATACGGACTATCCTATTTGATTTATTTTGTGATTGCATTTTCGATTTCTTTACTCTTGCAAGAAACAGGAGAAATTGTCCCAATATTTTTAATGTTTGCCTTTATTCCTTTGTTGTGGTTTATGTGGGCGCAAGGTGCTAAAAGATGTCATGACATTGGCAGAAGTGGTTGGTATCAACTCATTCCATTTTACATTTTTTGGATGTTATTAGCAGACAGTCATGCTGAAATCAATGAGTACGGGCCTAACCCAAAAAACCTACATCAAATAAATGAAATTGATGAAATAGGCGATGAATTGGTAAAATAAGGATTCCTTTAATAATTATTCCCAGTTTTGAACTATGCAACATTTCTTTGAAAACGATGCTTCTTTATGGCAACTTTTTATTCCTTTACTTCACCAGGTAAGGAAAAAATTCAGTAGGGTTCCCGAACCGAATCATTCGGTAACTGTGCTGAAAATCGGGAGCATAAAAATCATACACTAGTTGTTCAAGACATGTAAATAGAAAATTCTACTGCTATTATTGACTATTAGAAAAACCCTTTTGAAATTTATTTTATGATAGTATTCTCAGATTTACCAAATGCAAAAGAATATAAGAATAAAGCGAGAATGCTTTGTAGAAAGGGGTATAACCATGACTTACAAAACCAATCCCTTATTTCGCAATTCAGCTACCTCCATATCAACTTGAAAAAAATATGTCACACATTTGTCATAACTAATTAATTTTACTAACGACAAAGACAATAGCTAAGTCTGAATAAAAAATTTACTATGATAAAACAAGTACTCAACCTAAGCCTTCTTATTTTTTCTTTTCTTTTTTCAAATGCCCAAAATATTTCTGTAAATATCGGACAAACTACTAGCCCTTTCGATAGCACATTCGTAATTTCCAATGGAACTACATCCACGTATAATTCCTCCAATCATCCCGGTGCTGGACCTTATACGGGTGCAGAAATTTTATTATGTCAAGGGGCTACTTTATCTTACGATTATGGAATTGGCACAAGTAATAATGTTACATTTTACATGGACGAAAATTCAACTCTAATTTTTCCAAGTACTAGTCAAGGTACTATTGCAAAATTTTATGTAAAGAACAACGCCACTTTTCAAATTCCAAGCACGATTACCATTTATGCCGAAATGAAACGAGAGCCGGGTGCAATTGTCGCTGGTATGCCTTTTCAATACATGAACGATAGCACTTTCGCCAATATTAATTTTACCTTTAATGGTTGGGCCAATCCTTGTTCACCAACGGGAACTAATCAAATAGTAGCAAGCAAGGAAGAAATCTTATTTCAAAATCCTATCTCTAACCAACTTATTATTACCTCAAACTCTTATAGGCAAGCAGTTAAAGTATCCATCTTTAATAATGTGGGCCAATGTATATGCCGAAATATAATTGATAGAAATACCAAAGCTATTCCTATAAATTTACCAGATGGTTTCTTGTTTTATACAATCTCTAATGAGAATGGCGTATTAGAACAAGGAAAATTGTTGAATTATTAAGTTGACGAACTTAATATTCAAATTTTCATTTCAATTGATTGATTATATATAACGGTAATTCTCTAATTTATATCTCTTTCTTTATTTATTAATATCACATTAATAAAACATCCTTTATTGACTATCCGCTAAACTACCTTATAAATCTAATGAACACAGATGGCTTCGATCTAACACCAATATATTGTAAAAAATCTCATTGGAAAAGACGGCCTAAGATTCGAGGCAGCTAAAAATATTGAAATCGAAGCCGAACTTTTATCCACTGTTTGAGCACAAACAAATGTTGATTTATGGCGAATATCTTGATGTGCGAGTTTGGATAAAAGTGGCGTAGATGAAATTATTTTTATGCCAAGAATCTTCAGCCTAGACTTTTTGCTCAACTTTTGCGTCATGGCAAAAGTGGAAAAACAAACGGGTATCTTTACGGATAATCATACATCCTTTTACAAAAAACATGAAAGGGTTCCCGAACCGAAACTTGCGGCAACTGATTTGAAAATCGGGAGCATAAAAATGGCACGAAACTTACAAATCAGCTAAATCAGGACCCTATCTTTAGTAGCTTGTAAATCAATATTAA
>JAGNOY010000084.1 GCA_017989935.1 Chitinophagaceae bacterium | reverse complement strand
TCGTTGTACCTATGATAGCGTGCTAAAACAGTGGAAACTTTATGATGTGATGGAAAGGCATAATCAGGATGTAGGAGAGCGCATGATTTTGCAGAATCAATTGAGTAGGAAGTTTAAATTTGAGCCCACAGATTTAATTGAAAAACGAGAGGCCAAGCAAATGATGACTACCCCTCAATTGAATGCCTATATCAAGAAAGAAACAGAAAAGGGCAGTGAAAGTTTGAATGAGTATTATATTGAAAAATATAGAAGAACAGCGGCTCCTTTTTCGGCTTTCATTTTATCGATCATTGGTGCATGTATTGCATCACGAAAAGTTAGAGGAGGCAGCGGTATTCATCTGGCAATCGGTTTGATGATTAGTGCGGCTTATATTTTTATGATGCAATTTTCTACCACCTTTTCTATTAAAGGTAATTTACCACCTTTGCTCGCCGTTTGGATTCCGAATATATTTTTCAGTTTTGTAGCCTTTGGTATTTATAAGAAATTTTCAAGATAGAACTACGCTGTATTTGCGTGAGGGATAGTACTGAAAAGCCCATCTCGTTCTTCAAAACAAGATGGCTTGCAAGGGATAGCCCGGTATCGTTAGGCTACAAAAAATAATCGGGTATCTCTTTACTTTCTAGCCTAACGATACACGCCCAAAGAAAATTAATCTTGTTTAAATAATTTTCCTGATTGAATTTTTTGTTGACCTTCTATAATGTCATAGAGATAATTTCCCTGCGACAAAGAACTGACATCTAGTTGATTTGATGTTAATTCTAATTTTTTACTCATCAACAAACAACCTTGCATATCGTAAATATTTACCACGCGAATGCCTGCATTTTTGAATTGAATCTGCAACATAGACTCAACAGTAGTTGGGTAAACTAAAGCCGTTTGTCGAGGATTCAAATATTGTGGTATGCCACTTGGTGACAAAAATTCTATATCATCGACTATGATGGCAGTACCATCATGTCCACCACTTAAGCCGCCACCACTAGAGATGAGCACGCGAATTAAAGTTGTGCTAAGCAAGGTATCTGTTACTTTAAAAGGCAAAGTAATTTTGGCAAACGAATTGATGGATGAGGTAAATAAAGTGTCAGCTACAGCATATTGCAAATTATCATTGTCTGAATTATCAATCGCAAAGACAGTAATTTCTGTAGTATCGCCTCCAACTGGTAAATTTTTCACCCACATAGAAACTGACAACGGATTGCTATTAAAAGGTAAACCGCCTTTGATACTGACTTCTTGGTTAACAGCATCAAATTCAATCACCCCATTGGTAGCTAATCCTGGGAAAGGTCCGGCAGGAAAAATTGTACCTACTGCGGGTTGATTTTTTGTTACTACACGAATAGCTGTTGCGCTGCCATTGCCAGGCAATTCTTTTTCAACCTGAGGTAAGTAACCACTGCCACCTAATAAGGTGCCGTAAAATTTAAGTAATGAATCAGAACCATTCCATGCATTAGGTATTTGTAGGCCTGCAGAGTGGGTATGCCAATTTTCAAAGTCATACATCACTTGGGCTTGAGCTTGCTTAAGCAAACAAATCAAGCAAATGATTAAGATTTTTTTCATATAAAGATAAATTAAGCTAGGCTTTTCAAACAATCTTGAATCGCTTCGAAATTAGGCAAGTCGCCAGCACTTTCTAACACTTCGGCATATTGTATCATTCCTTCTTTGTTAACAACAAATGCTGATCTTTTAGATACACCATGCATATCAAATACAAAGGTATCATACAAGCAACCATAGGCCGTGGCTGTTTCTTTATTGAAATCTGACAACAAATTGAATTCTAAATTATTCTCTTTTTTAAAACGATCTAACACAAAAAGAGAATCGACAGAAATCCCTACCACTTCTGCATCTAGGGAGTTATAGGTAGCCATGTTATCGCGCATAGAACACATTTCGTTTGTGCAAACACCTGTAAAAGCTAATGGAAAAAACAATATAATGACGTTTTTCCCTTTAAAATCATTTAAAGACACTTTGTTTTTTTCTGTATTAAATAATGTAAAATCTGGCGCTTGTTGTCCAACTTGAATACTCATATGATTAAATTTTGATCAAATGTAACGCAGATAATATTATTCCCAAAATATTCACACCTTGCATTCGATAAAGGAAAATTGATGGAGAATAGATTATTATTGTAAAACAAAATAAAAGCTAGCACTTGACAGAACAAATAATAAACCTCGAAACAATCAATCCAATTGAGTTTTTCGGTGTGAACAACAATAAATTTGATATCCTAAAAAGGAAATTCCCTTTACTAAAAATACTCTCACGAGGATCACTCATTAAAATCACGGGCAAACCTGATGATGTAGATTTAGCCAAAGAAAAAATAAGCTTGATCGTTCAATATCTTGAAAAAAATGGGCACCTTTCTGAAAACTATTTTTCTCAAATCCTTGGTGATGATGATGGCATGGTAGATGAAAAAATTACAGAAGATCCTAACAATGATATCATTGTATTTGGACAGAATGGTAAAGTCATCAAAGCAAAAACAAGAAATCAAAAATTACTAGTCAATGCTTCCGAAAAACATGATATCATTTTTGCTGTAGGCCCTGCAGGAACAGGAAAAACCTATACTGCCGTAGCCTTAGCTGTGAGGGCCTTGAAAAACAAATCGGTTAAAAAAATTATACTTACACGACCCGCTGTAGAAGCCGGCGAAAGTTTAGGATTTTTACCAGGTGATTTAAAAGAAAAAATTGATCCTTATTTAAGACCCTTATACGACGCCTTAGATGATATGATTCCTGCGGATAAGCTGAATTATTATATGACGAATCGGGTCATTGAGGTGGCCCCTTTAGCCTATATGCGTGGACGAACTCTCGACAATGCCTTCATCATTTTAGATGAAGCACAAAACACCACTGAACTTCAAATTAAAATGTTTCTCACACGTATTGGACCTTCCGCTAAAGCCATTATCACTGGCGATATGACGCAAATTGATTTACCCAAAAATCAGCAAAGTGGATTAGGTAAAGCCATTCATATACTCAGACATATTTCAGGCATAGCCCATATCGAATTAGATGGAGAAGATGTAGTAAGGCATAGATTGGTTAAAGAAATTATTAAGGCTTATGATATGGCCAATCAGGTTGAAGAAAAAAAGCACCATCCTAAAAATGAAGGATAATTTTTTTTTGAGCTTAGTTTTTTCACTTTTGCTTTTGAATGCTTGTCATGAACAACATGCAACAAAGTCGAACCCAACAATAGCCTCTCCCAAAGCTACGAACTCGACTCAAGCGGCCTTTTTAAGAGATAGCTGCAAACAATTTTTGCATGATGGTTGTATTGTACTCAGAACAGGCAATGATGCCATCAGTAGCATGTTTGCCCAACTAAATAAAACAGATCGAACTTTTTCTCATTGCGGCATCGCCTTTGAAGAAGAAGGGCAATGGTATGTATATCATTCGATTGGCGGAGAAGATAATCCCGATGCTAAACTCAGAAGAGATCATTATGAAAAATTTGTAAGCCGCAACCACAATCTTGGATTTGGTATTTGTCAATATCCTTTACAGCTGTCACAAATTAAAGAACTCAAGCAAATTGTATTAGAATTTTACCATCAAGAAATTCCTTTCGACATGGATTTCAGTTTAAAAAGCAATCACAGGTTTTATTGCGCCGAAATGGTGTATAAATCCTTTCACAAGGCCTTACAAGTCGATACATTCTTTCAAACAACCAAACATGCAGGTTTCGAGTATGTGTCTACTGACAATTTATTTGTTAACGAAAAGGCCAAGATGCTTTGTCATGTGGTATATCCATGACATAAGTTTGAAAGTAAGTATTATTTGGGCGGCATACACGCTTTCCGCTTCAAGTCCTCGTCTCGTACCTCGCCTGCGGGCTTTTCGCTGCAATCGTTGCCGCAATGCAACTTTACGTTTCAAAATCATCAGCATAAGTTCTAAACCATATATAAATGATCTCTTGTTTCTTCATTCAGTTAAACTAGGCCCCCCGAATTAATCACTCAATTCCTTTGCTTTATCGTTAATTGGGCATATTTTCGCGCCTATATTAAAATAATACACATGAAAAAAATAGTATTCTCAGTCGTAGCCTTTGCATTTGCGGCTTTAACCATTATGAGTTGCGGTAGCAAAAGTGATCCAAAATCTGTAGCCATCGCATTCTTAAATGCAAGAAATAGCATGGATTACGAAAACGCTAAAAAATATGGCACTGCTGAAACTGGCAAAATGATTGATATGATGGCAAGTTTTTCTAGCATGATTCCTGATTCAATGAAGAATGAAGCTAAGAAAATTAAAGTAGAAATCAAAGATGTGAAAGAAGAAGGTGATAAGGCTTCTGTTGTATATAGCGAAAGCATCAAACCTGGTGATCAAACTTTAAACATGGTTAAGAAAGATGGTAAATGGTTAGTAAACATGTCAAAAGATGATATGGGACCTGGCGCAGGTACTGACGAAGGTGCAGCACCACCAGTTGAAGAACCAACTACAGGAAATGATTCTGTACAAGTACAAATGAAATAAATTTCTTGATAAATAAAAAACCCTCAACATGTTGAGGGTTTTTTTTATGTTTATAGTCGAAATCAATTCGATGTTTATCAACTCAAAAGCCTCTCCAATTCTTCAATTTTATTACCAGGTGTAAACCTTATACATGAAATCATTGATACTATGAATTCAACTTATCAGATTGGTTTGCTCGAAAAATTTGGTCTTTATTACTTAAGAATTTTTAGACGCAAGACTTTACCTTTCGCTCAACTTCCCGATGATCAAACCATTAAAAATCGTGTCAATCATATCACTGTTTTTGGCATCTTAAGTGCTGGTTTAATGGGTGTGCTTTGCGTATTTCCTATGATTTGGGTAGATGTTAAATTCGAATCCTCCGTCTGGTATATTCATTATGGCTGGGTTGCGTTAGCTACCATTATTTTTACCCTCATAGAATTCTATTTACTCTTTTTAATCTCATTACGAAGCGTACACGAAGTAGCTGAAATTGTCAATATTCATGCAACAAATAAAGAATATCAACTACAAGGCCCCTTTTCGATTCTGAATATTCTTTCCCGAACAGCCCTTGAAATCAATGAACCCGAAATGGATATTTTGGGTATTAATCCGTTTCAAAAAGTCTCTAGAAAAAATTTATTGCTTTTAGGGTTTATGTATAAACTTAAAATTATCCTGAGTAATATCATCTTAAAATATTGTCTACTCTTTTTATTTGGCAAACATATTTTAGGCGTTTCCATTCTATACGAAGCCCTGCTAGTTGAATGTTTTTGGAATATGGTGGTGATCAGAAAAGTAATTCTCGAATCAAGATTGCGTTTGTTCGGATTTGTATTGGCCAACCAAATCACAGATCAGCTTAGTCTCGATCAACAGGCTATGCAAATTTCGCCTCAAGCTAAAATTGCTTGCTTACGTGCTATAGGCAATACCATAGTCCTCACAAAAAATTACCACCCTAATATGGTAATTCTTCTATTAGAATTTAAAAATTTATTTGAAATTCATACCCCAGCCCAACTCGATAATTGGAAAATATTTATCGAAAACTTATCCTCATTGTCTGAATCTGAAAAAAATTTAACCCTTGATGTTCTATGCATAGCAGCAGCCTTTGATGGAAAAATTTCTGATCTAGAAAGACATTATCTTCATGAAGCTTTTAAAGAACATGCCGACATCTATTTTAATCGCTTAGAAAAACTACAGCTATTTCTAACTCAAGGCCGCATACATGCTGCGCATGATTTATGTAAAATAGATTTCATCGCTGGCTAATATTTATACAGACTTTAACGTCCACGATTCTTCAAACCAATTACTTTTACTTTTTAGTTCACACAAATTTATTTAGTACTATGAAACTCTCTGTAAACATCAACAAATTTGCGACGCTGAGAAATGCTCGTGGTGGCAACAATCCTAATTTGATTCAAATTGCAAAGGACTGTCAGCAATTCGGAGCTGATGGAATTACCGTGCATCCACGACCAGACGAAAGACATATCCGCTATGAAGATGTGTATGCGCTAAAACCAATTGTGCACACTGAATTAAACATAGAAGGTAATCCTTTAGAACAAAAATTTATCGATCTTGTTCTTGCCATCAAACCAACTCAAGTGACGCTTGTTCCTGATGCAACTGGGCAACTGACTTCCGACCATGGTTGGGATACAATTAAACATCAAGTTTACTTGAAAGAAACCATTGCAATTTTCAAGGCAGAAAATATTCGAGTATCCATTTTTGTTGATCCTATACAAGAGATAATTCAACATGCTTCAACAACAGGCACTGATAGAATAGAATTATATACAGAAGCTTATGCTTCACAATATCCGCAAGATCCGACATCCGCGATTCACAACTATATCAGTGCAGCACAATTGGCTCATCAATTAAAATTAGGTATCAACGCTGGACATGATTTAGACCTGCACAACTTGGCTTTTTTTGCCCAACAAATTCCAAATTTGAAAGAAGTGTCTATTGGTCATGCACTCGTTTGTGATGCCCTTTATCTTGGATTGAATAACACCATTCAGATGTATAAAAAAGCACTCAATTCAGCGATGTAAAGGCAGTGAAACTATAGCGACTCAAAAGCGCCTATTTATAAGACTGTGCATATTTTTCAGTCCAATTAATTCGGTTGCCATATTTGCCAAAACCAAACAATTGATTAAGTCTTAAATTCAAACCCATTTCATGATGAGCACCTGCAATATGAAAATAAGATTGCGCGTAATGAATGACAAATTTATTTAAGTACAAACCTGCACCGAAAGAAAAACCTGCAATCCCTTTCTTCTCTGCATAGCCTAATTCCGCTCTACGCAAATGATTATATCCTACGCTAATTTCTACTCGCTTCCCTAAATTAATTTCAAGACCAAATACCAAATGCCTGAATAATTTATCCGCAAAATAAGTTTTCTTCTTTTCAACCGCATTCGTGTCTGTAAATAGTAGTTGATTATTCACTTGATCTGCTGGATTATCATACCTGATATCCCAAGTATATAAATGATGGCCTAACACGCTCAAAGAGAATGGAGCTTTCTTAAATCTTTTTGTGATGCCCACTTGTAGGTCTAAAGGCAATGAAGCCGCTGCCCCTGGTGTATAGTTTTTAATTACCAAGCCTGCATTTTTTAATGCTGCAGCCATATACCATTGTGCATTGGTATCAGCATACATCAAACCTATATCCAACATTAAACCACTTGCCTGTTTGTCTGCCAAGCGCGATCGAGCATACTTCAGCGAAGCACCATAACGCCACCTTTCTAAATAAGATCTCGATGCATGTAAGGAAACCATGAACTCAGCAGCACTTACTTCACCTTGTACATTTCCCACCACATCCGTTTGTTTAAACGTGCCATAATCTAAATACTGTAAGCCAAGGCCAAAAGTGGTCTTCAACTTTTCATCATGATGGGCGTATAACAAATTAGTAATTCTTGAACCCGCATAATAAAAATTATAATTCAAGCCAAGTTGACTATTAAACTCTGGCCTCAACAAGGCAGGATTGGATGCACTCATCATCACATCACGAGAAGGATTACTCAAGGCGTTTCCACCTAAAGCCGTTTCATGTGGACTGCGAGACAAACTCAAAAAATTCAGTACCTTAGATCCACCGATTACCTGAGCGCTCGAAGGAACTGAAAAAATAAGCAGCAGTAAAATATAGAATCTTGTTAGCATCAGGCGTTTTAACGAATATTTGTCAAATATATTTTATTTTCCACCA
>JAGNOY010000083.1 GCA_017989935.1 Chitinophagaceae bacterium | reverse complement strand
ACACCATTCTTTCATTTTCTCTAAGCCATCTTTCTGGTATTTCATTATTACAGGCTGTGATATAATCTTTTTGTGTGCAAGGTGTAAAGTTGTCGATAGCTAATTTCATCCACCAACGATTGGTTCGTTTACTCTTTAAAAATAGGGTGTTGTTGTCAGTAAATGTAATTTGATATTCAAGAAATTGATCAAGATGAGTTAAAGGACTTTCGATTTTTGCAATGGCCAATCCGTCAATAAAATACCAAATCATTTGAGCAATAAGTTTCGGCGTTACAACCTCGTCAGTTTCTGGCCTGTATCCATAAATTCCTAATGTCGATAAATCTGAACTCATGCCAGCAAACCTTGTAATCTTGCACATTTCGTCTCCGTAGAATCCATTTGGAGAAGCCATTTTATTTGCAGGGGCATCACTAAATCTTACAGCATTTATATCAATACTAACCAAGTGAGATCCTCTAAATGCAGGCTCAATTTGATCAAGGTCTTCACGAGCCTTACCCACTCGAATGCAATCAAAACATAATCGATCAAAAGTTTCAATCAATTTAGGATTCACAAAATAGCTTTGAAACCCGATTAAATTAAAATGCCTTACATAGTTTGGACTTTGCATTAAACTTTCCATCAAGTAGCTATCATATCTATTGTCTGAGGTGTATTCTAAATCAGCTAACATATCCACAACTGTGAAGTCGATAATTTTGTTTTTTTGTCGAAATACGTCATATTGTTGAATAGTCAAATCATGTGAACCACCTAGCACTAATACCTTCTTGCCAAGTTCGTATAATTCAATTAAAACTGTTTTTAACGCAGCCTTGGTGTCATTTTGGGTTTTGCCTTCAATTATATTCCCAATATCTCCAATCTTAACGTTGGGATGCCAATAATGAAGTTGATAAAATTCTTTTCTGATGAGGTCTGGACCTTCACTGTAGGCCATGCTTCTATCTTGCCCTCTAAACTCTCCACAACCTATAATTATAAGGTCCAAATTATCAAGGTCAGCATTCGCCTCGTTAATTATTTGAATATGTTTTCCTATTTGAGTGGGTTGATATTGAACATCTTCAGTTTGACTGAAATGTATGGGAGAAATGAAGTTAAATATGTCTTTCATGCCTATATAATCTGTTTATTATCAATAAAATTTAATTCTACTTTCGCTTAAATAGCCTATTTAAAGGCTTTTTTCATTTATTATTTGTTTAAACATGTAATTTACCGAATTCTAAATAGTAATTACCATATACTCATTTTCACCTTTTTGAGCTAAAATGTAGATATATATTTACAATGTAAACCGAATCAACAAAGATAACCAAATCTACCTTTGATTAACCAAGTTTACAAAATGAAAATTTAGTAGTGTTTTTTTTCATTATCTAGTGAACCACGATTTATCTAAGTCGTGGTTTTTTTGTGCCTGATTAGCAAACAAATAATGATTTAAACATATCCAACTTAAAATTTTAGGCTAAAAAAATTACCTTTGCGCCTTCGTAAAAAATTACAAGACCCAATTTTATATGTTATCTACAAACAACGTTTCGTTAGCCTATGGCAAAAGAGTTTTATTTGATGAAGTCAATATTAGTTTCACCAAGGGAAATTGCTATGGAATCATAGGTGCAAACGGTGCAGGAAAAAGTACCTTTCTTAAAATACTCAGCGGAGAAATCGAACCAAATAAAGGGACTGTTTCTCTTTCACCTAATGAACGTTTAAGTATTCTTAAGCAAAATCACTTCGAGTTTAACGATTGTACAGTGCTCAACACCGTACTGATGGGAAATAAAAAAATGTGGGATATTCAACTCGAAAAGGATGCTTTATACATGAAGGAAGATTTTTCTGAGGCAGATGGTATCAAGGCTGGTGAGCTTGAAGCAGAGTTTGGAGAAATGGGTGGATACACCGCTGAAAGTGATGCTGCACAATTACTTGCCAATTTAGGTATTAAAGATGATATTCATCAAACACTCATGGTAGACCTTACAGGAACCCAAAAAGTTCGTGTTCTCTTAGCGCAAGCCTTGTTTGGCAATCCAGATGTACTATTATTAGATGAACCTACCAACGACTTAGATGTAGAAACCATTCGTTGGTTAGAAAATTTCTTAGCAGATTACGAAAATACAGCCATCGTTGTAAGTCACGATCGTCACTTTTTAGATACTGTATGTACACATGTTGCAGACGTAGATCGTGCAAAAATTACTATCTATACTGGTAACTATACATTCTGGTATGAAAGTAGCCAACTAGCTGCACGACAAATTAATGATAAGAATAAAAAGAACGAAGAAAAACGTAAAGATTTATTAGACTTTATAGCTCGTTTCTCTGCCAATGCAAGTAAAAGTAAGCAAGCTACTTCACGTAAAAAGGCCTTGGAAAAATTGGTTATCGAAGATATCAAACCTAGTAACCGTAAATACCCTGGTATTATTTTCAAACCTGAAAGACAAGTAGGAAATGATATTTTAAAAGTTGAAAAATTGGCCCTAACATTCGATGGGGAAGTTTTATTTCAAGATGTTAATTTCGATGTAAGTAAAACCGATAAAGTTCTCATAGTTAGCCGTAATCAAATGGCAGTCACTTCTTTCTTCAATATCATTAATGGTGAAGCTAAAGCTGATTCAGGGTCTTATGAATGGGGAACTACCATCACCAAAGCGTATTTGCCAAATAACAACCAAGCTTACTTCGAACAAGGGATGTTGTTGATGGATTGGCTAAGACAATACGTGCCCCCAACTGTTACTGATGCTGATGAAGATTTTCTCAGAGGATTTTTTGGTAAAATGCTTTTCCAAGGAGATGAAATTAATAAGAAAACAAATGTATTAAGTGGAGGTGAAAAAGTTCGTTGTATGTTAAGCAGAATGATGTTGCAAAATCCCAATGCCATTATTTTAGACGAACCAACCAACCATCTCGACCTTGAAAGTATCACAGCTTTCAATAATGGTGCCTTAGACTTTCCAGGTGTAATTCTGATGGCCACACATGATTTAGCATTTGCGAATTCAGTTTGCAATCGTATTATCGAATTAACGCCAAAAGGCATTATCGACAGAATCTGCACGTACGAAGAGTATCTAGAAAATGATCGTGTGAAAGAACTAAGAGAAGAGATGTATGCCTAATTTTTTGGGGGTGCCCTGCGCATGTTTGTTTTCAGGATTGAAATGTAACTTTTAGGCGCAGGTCAGGCTCTTCGTTCCAATCCATCTCGTTTTGAAGAACGAGATGGGATTTTCACTTCGATCCTTCACGCAATTAAGTTGCAACCTTGTGAATTCATAGTAGAATTTCTAAATGATTATCCGCTAAATTACTCATCAAGGCAAAAGTGGAAAAGGATACAGGTATCTTTGTAGATAATCATAAAATTTTATATAAAAGTCAGTGTTGTATATGCACAAAAAAAGACTCGTCATTTCAACGAGTCTTCTTAATATAAATTAATTCTACTATTTCTCTTCAGCTACAACTAACCTGAAACCATTTCCATGAATATTGACGATCTCTACGCCTTCGTCATCTTTCAAGAATTTTCTTAGCTTAGCAATATACACATCCATGCTGCGTCCGTTAAAATAAGTATCACTGCCCCAAATCTTTTTCAACGCCTGTTCACGAGGTAATAAATCATTCATGTTTTCGCAAAGCATTTTCAATAAATCATTTTCTTTGGGTGACAATACATGCTTTTCTGTACCTAAAACCAACTCCCTCAATTTACTGTTGAATGAAAATTTTCCAATCGTAAATTCAAAAGCTTCATTATGCTTCTCAACGGAATCGGCATTTCTTTTCAAAATAGCCTTTATCTTAAGAAGTAAAATTTCACTATCAAAGGGTTTAAGAATATAATCATCAGCGCCCAAACGATATCCATTCAAAATATCTTCTTTCATGTTTTTAGCAGTCAAGAAAAATAAAGGAATATCAATATCTACATTACGTATTTCTTCGGCTAATGAAAATCCATCCAAATTTGGCATCATCACATCAAGTATACATAAATCGTATTTCTCTCTTCTAAAGGCTGCTAAACCTAAAATACCATCCCTTGCCAACTCTACTACATAATCATTTAGTTCGAGGTAGTTTTTCAAAACCTTTCCAAAATTCGGATCATCTTCTACTAAAAGAATTTTTGATTTAAGTACTTTTTCTTGATGAGTTGTTTGTTCCATATCTGTTTTTGCTTTTTCCATGATCTTGTATTTTAGTAGGCCAAAAGTAGTGAAGCCTTTAGGGTAGCCGCAAATATTGGGTGTAATATTTTGTTAAACAAGCCATGAAGCTTTCTTCCATATTCATCATTACAAGCCATTCCAAATGCTCAATTCAGCAACTATGTCTCTTTTTTTGTAATTTCACCGCCTATGATTTTTCATTTTGCTTGGAGATATCTTAAAGGAAAAAAATCAGCCCAAGCCATTCAAATTATTGCCTGGATCAGTGTAATGGCAATGGCTGTGGGTTGTGCAGCCTTAATGATAGTGCTTTCTGTGTTCAACGGATTTGAATTTTTCATCAAAGATTTATATTCTAATTTTTATCCCGCACTAAAAATCACAGCAGTTGAAGGAAAAACCTTTGAAGATGACGAGCTATTTATTAAAAAACTTCAAGCCATTCAAGAAGTACAACAGGTAAGCAAATGCTTAGAAGAAAAAATGTTGCTTTCTTTCAATGAAAATCAAGTTGTTGCAACCATCAAAGGCATCGATTCGAATTACGACAAGGTAACCAATCTAAGTTCTAAACTCATGGAAGGTGATATGGACATACAAGCCTCTGGTGATATTACGCCTATTGTATTAGGCATAGGTTTGTCTAATCGATTAGGGGTCAGCGTATCTACAGGTATGCCCATCAAAGCCTATGCTTTTCGTGGACAATCCTCTATGTCTAATCCCACCGAAGCTTATCAAAGTCAACTCCTAAGTGTCCAAGGCTTGTATATGTTGCAAGAAGAGATAGATAATCAATACGCATTCTCCTCTTTAGCTTCCTTGCAAGCTTTTAGCGAAAAATCAAATCAATTATCTTCAATTGAAATTGCCTTAGATCCCCAAAGCACTGTCAGCGAAATCAAACAACAGATACAAGATTTTTTACCTGCAGGCAAATTGAAAATCGAATCGCGCTATGAACAAAACAAAACGTTGTATTTCATTTTAAGTAGCGAACGTTGGTTTGTCTTTTCTTTTTTAACCCTCATTCTTTTTATTGCTTCTTTCAATATGATAGGCTCTTTATCTATGTTGGTGATGGAGAAGCAAAAAGATATTACCATCTTAAAAGCGATGGGCATGCGCAAACTTACTATTGGTAAAATTTTCTTGACAACAGGTTTGTTCCTCGCAGGATTTGGTGCTACTATTGGAACTATAGTCGCATTAAGTGTTTGCTTCATTCAACAAAAATTCGGAATCGTGAAACTCGGAGGCAACGGCTCATTTTTGGTAGAAGCCTATCCTGTAAAAATTATCCCTTCGGATATCCTCTTGGTATTTTCAACCGTGATGCTGATTGGTATACTCGCTTCCATATTTCCTGCATGGAAGGCTGCTAACAAACCCATTGAACTCAGGGTAAAATAATTAATGATTCTTTGGGCGGCACACACGCTATCTCTGCAAGTCCTCATCCGAATCGGCTAGGAAGTTTCAGGTTCGATTGAATGTCGTGTAGCCTTTCGGATTCCGGGCTTTACGTTCTATCGTTGCCGCAATACAAACAAACTTTCGTTTTTAAAAAGTGCTAAAGATTACGCTCTTTTATGATTATCCGTAAAGATACCCGTTTGCTTTCCATTCTCCGCAGAGTCTCTGCCTCAGGACTCTGCGGCTTTGAAAACCACTTTACAATAAAACAAACTCAATGCCTTTCATTTTCATGAGATATTTAACTTGGAATTTACTCATTTCTTTTTCGCAGAGTCCTGAGGCAGAGACTCTGCGACGAGATTAAATATTGAAACCGAAGCCAAACTTTTATCCACTGTTTGAGCACAAACGAATGTTGCTATATGGCGAATATCTTCATGTGCGAGTTTGGATAAAAGTGGCGTAGATGAAATTATTTTTATGCCAAGAATCTTGAGCCTAGACTTTTTGCTCAACTTTTGCGTCATGGCAAAAGTGGAAAAACATTAGGGTATCTTCCATTCTCCGCAGAGTCTCTGCCTCAGGACTCTGCGGCTTTGAAAACCACTTTACAATAAAACAAACTCAATGCCTTTCATTTTCATGAGATATTTAATTTGGAATTTAGTCATTTCTTTTTCGCAGAGTCCTGAGGCAGAGACTCTGCGACGAGATTAAATATCTTGGTATATAGTTGACATCTGAGTTTATTAGTTTTGTTAGGTAACTTAACGGATAAGCATTCTCTCTTTTCATTCACCGCAGAGATTTTGTGAAAACTAAATCAATCAAAAATTTACACTTCTTGAAATGAACTACACACTGCGGCAACGATTGCAGCAGAAAGCCCGCAACACGCGCTCTGGCGTGGGAGGACTTGTCGCGGAAAGCGTGTTCGCCGCCCAAATAAATTTTATTTTTTTAGTGTAACCAACGATTAAACTTTACTCTTCGCCTTCTTTTTTCTTCTTGTCAAACAAGTCTTTCTTAGGTACAATTTTTACCTTCTTGTCTTTTTTAAGCGTACGTGCAATGGCGCTAAACGGAGCGATAATTACTTGTTCGCCTTCCTTTAAACCACTGAGTATTTGAATATACTGATTGTCTTGAATACCTGTTTTTACTTCCTTTAATATCGTTTTATTTTCTTCATTCACCACAAACACATATTCTTTAATTTGATCATTCTTTTTTTGCTTGTCATTTTCTATTTCTTCCTCTTCAATGTCTTCACGCGTAGTAACCGCATTAATCGGCACAGAAAGTATTTGCAATTGATGCTTGGTTAAAATTTCAACCGAAGCCGACATACCTGGTCTGAATGGGAAATGTCGCGTATCCGCTTCTAGCAAATCTTGATAGCTCTCTGGAATAATTTCAACACTCACTGTATAGTTCGTCACTTGGTCGGTCATGTTTTGTAAAGCGCCTATCGAAGTACTTGATTGCGAAATCTGCACAACCAGGCCTTTAAACTTTCGTGATGGATAAGCCTCCACTTCTACATTGGCAGTATCGCCAAACTTCACTTTTTGAATATCATTTTCGCCTACTTCAACATCTACTTTCATCTTACTCATATCAGCGACTCTCAGGAGTTCCGTACCTGCCATCTGGGCTGTACCTACCACACGTTCGCCCTTTTTAATAAATAGAGCAGAAACAATGCCTGTCATAGGAGAAAAAATTGTGGTTTTGTGTAATGTTTGTACTGCCTCTGTAACATTGGCATTGGCACTTGCTACGCCATATTGATTGCCTTTGATATTCTCTAAAGCAGCTTTATAATTTGCTTGGGCTGATTTGTAAGTTCCTTCTGCAGATTCAAATTCAACCGCGCTAATTACTTTATCTTCAAACAATTCGCGGTTACGAATAAAGGTAGCTGCAGCCTGATCAAGCTGAGCCTTGGCTTGCTGCATCAATGCATTGGCATTGGATACAGAAGATTTGGTTTGATTTAATTGGGCATTTGCCTTATTGACCATTGATTTATAAATGGTAGAATTAATATTGGCTAACAATTGTCCACGCTTTACACTGTCACCTTCTTCAACAAAAATTTGTGTGATTTCTCCAGATACATCTGGACTAATTTTTACTTCCGAAACAGGATAAATTTTTCCACTAGCAGTAACTGTTTCAATAATATCTCGCTTGG
>JAGNOY010000082.1 GCA_017989935.1 Chitinophagaceae bacterium | reverse complement strand
CAAATTGGAAGTGGTACTGGTACTTGTATAAACCTTAATGTGGCAGCCATGGCTGGTGGATTGGGATATGGAGGAACACCTGCTTCATTCGGTTGTGGTTGCGAAGGCTATGGTGGCGGTGGCGGTTTGTATGGTGGCGCTGGAAGTGGTAACTGTCGCGGCGCCGGCGGTGGTAGCGGTTATATTGATCCTTCGGCAACAAATGTTGTAGCAACAAGTGGCATTCGCGCTGGTGATGGTGAGGTTAAATTAAGTTGGTCAGGATCTGCTTGTGCTTCGCAAAAAGTACCTATCACAGTAACTGTGAATACCCCTTCTGCATCAAATCTTGTGATGCCTTCTTCAACTGTGTTATGTCAAACAATGCTACAAAATGCAGGCACTAATACTTATGGCAATCCAAATTGCGAATTAATTGCTAGTATCACAGGTGCAGGCTTAGGGTCTACAGATGTTTGTGCTATTTTCGGTACCAACCAAACTTGGAATACAGAGCCTTATGCAGATCGTGTTTATTCAATTGTGCCAACTAACAACGGACTGCCTGCCAATATTTGTTTATACTATACAGCTTCAGATTTAGCTTCGGCAAGTATTACCAATAATTCAGAAATTTCTATTACAAAAGTTGGTGGTAATGGCGTGTTAGGTGGACCAGGCGCAGTGGAAGAAATATTAAACTCAAGTATGACCATTACGGACATCGGAACAGTTAAAGAGGTTTGTTTTCCGGTGACTAGTTTGTCTTCATTTTATTTACATAGCACCAATCCAAATAATATTCCTCTTGCTGTGAATTTAAAAAGTTTTACAGGTGAAATTAAAAGCAATCATGATGTGTTGTCATGGATAAGTTCTGCTGAAATAAACCATGCAGGTTATTTACTTCAACATAGTACTGATGGGATTCATTTTAAAGAGTTAGGTTATATTACTTCGAAGTCAACTAACGGAAATAGTCAAGTAACATTGTCTTATGAATTCACAAATGCAAACCCAATAGTTGGTCATAATTATTATCGTTTAGAAATGCTCGATTTGGATGGAAAAACAACAAGACATAATCAAGTGATTGATTTAGTTCATACTGCCGATGGTCAGGTTGTAACCTTATATCCTAACCCTGTAGTCGATCAACTTGAGATCAATTTAACTTTAACCAAATCACAAATGAATACCATTAAATTAATGGACATGAGTGGTAGATTAATTAAGGAAATTCAAGTGCAAGGAACTCAAGGTTATAATCATGTAAGTATGGATATGAAAGGTATTGCTGCTGGTATGTACACAGTACAAGTATATCAAAACAACCAAGTAATGTTTGTAGGTAAAGTCCGAAAACAAGATCAATAAATTTAAATTCATTTGTAAAAAAAGACGAGCATTTTGTTCGTCTTTTTTTGCTCCCGATCAACTGTAAAGACGCCGGATGTTTCGTTTCGGGAACCCTTTCATGTGATTTATTTGCCGGTTGAATCATGAGAAATAACTTTGTGTTTAACACTTATATTTTGAATAGGCTGCATTTTTTTTCTTTTAATTTTGACAATCTAACTTGAATTGTTACTTTGAACAAAATTTTGATTATGAACTTGAAAATTCGATTGTTCCTGTTATGCCTACTTATTTCAAAAACAGCTCTAACCCAAAAAGCATTTTATTATTCATTTGAACAGTTGATTAATCAGAAAGAACATGATGAACTGCCACTTCCAAAGCTTACGAATCAAGAAATTTCAACAAAAATGAAAAGTGTGGTCACTTATCCTCGATTTGCAAAAAGTAAGAATATCACAAACAAGGTTTTTGTAGAATTAGCCTTAGACGATAAAGGAAATGTGACTAATTACCACATCGAAAATCCTGGATTTCTTATGTTTGATACACTAGTCATTAAAATCTTGCAACAGATTGATATGAATTGGTGGCCTGCAAAATCTCATGGGATAGCTCAGGCCTCAAAAATGACTATTCCTGTAGATTTCAATATAGTAATGTCTGATGATCTAACAAAGGAGTATTTTCTTGTGAATGTATTCCCTTCTAAATTAACTTTTGTTATAGATAGTTCTTCATCATTTTCAGCATGTATGCGGATAAGAGACTCTGTGTTAATGCAAGATAGTATTACTAAAAAATATAAAACTATACCTAAGGATAGATATATAACCAAATCAATTCAAATGCAAATTCCATCCATGTCATCATTTGTTGGATCTTATGGAACTGTAAGGCTAGGATTTAATGTAGATAAGGAAGGTAAAATAAGTAATATTCAAATAGTTCATCCTGTGAGTAAAACCATGAATGATAAAGCATTAGAGGAATTAAAATTACACGAAAAAAACTGGTTGCCTGCTCATGAAGATGGCGTGCCAATTGATTCCTATGTTGAATTTGATTTTAAGTTTAACATTGATATAAACACTAAAACATCTACTCTATTAGGTTCATTTCGATATGGTAGAACTTATACATATCAAGTTGAGTTTGAAGATATAAAACAAGCTTATTTATTACTTGAAAAGGAAAAATATGAAAAATCGCTTGAAAAATTTAAGAGCATAGAAAATTTAATGCTCGATGATATTGAAATCAAATACAGAATCGCCATGATCATGATTTTTTTAGAAAAAGCCAATGAAGGTTGTAAAAAATTAGATCAGATTAAAAGTATTGCCATCGACACTGGGTATCCTGCTTCAGTGAATGCTGAAATGGTAGAAGAAGCCATCGGAAAATATTGTCAATAGAATGTTGTCTTCTTTCTTATTCAACAATGAGTTGTTTGTTTAAAATTTCGCCACTTTGTGTGTTGATTTTAAGTAGATACATTCCTTTTTGAACATTCAGTAATTGATAGGCATTTTTACCATTGACCTTGATTGAAATTTGATTACCTAATAAATCAAATGCTTGTATAGCTCTGATAGGTTGTCCATAATCTTCAATCGAAAACTCACCATGTTGTTGAGTCGGATTTGGATAAATAGCAAGTTGATTATCCGTTTTATATTCAACTATTGAATTTGGATTTTTAGGTCCTATATATCTGGCAATGGCTGATGATAGCGGTCCACATGTTCCGCCTACACAAGTACGTGTATAACCACTCAAGTATATCTTGTTATCGGTTGTCATGGAAAGACCAGCGCTACTACTATTATTATTTACATCAAAAATATTCATGAATAATCCGTTCGGTGCAAAGCTTTGATCACGTGAACCATCAGGCTTAACCATCAACAATGCAAAATGAACTGTATCGCCAGAGCCTTGATTGCCTGTCATTAAAATATTTCCATTGGCAAGCATGGTGGCATTTAATAAATATTCTGATTCAACTTGGTTCGTTAAATCATATATTTTCCATCCATTCGATCCAAAAGTATTTTGAGTACTTCCATTTTGCTTGATCTTTAGTAAAGAATAATCCCAGCTACCGGAATTTGTATAGGTGGCACCACTCACATAATATTCGTTCTGGGCATCAGCAAATATTCTCGTGCCTTCATCATAAGAACCAGAGATTGCACTGTTGTAGTAAGCCATTCCATCTGTGTCAAAAGTATTATCTAACAATCCTGTGTTGTCAAAACGCATTACAACAAGCTGGGTAAATATATTCGAACCTTGTGTGGTATAATGTTTGCCTGTAATTAACCATTTGTTTGTTTTATCTAAGGTGATATCTCTTATTTCATAATAGGTCGAACTATTCGCCGAGGCAATATCAGTAGAACCCAAATTGCCAAAAGAAGCATCCATATATCCACTTGTATGCAATCTTGTAATGGTTGCCTTATTGTAGGTCTTCATGCCTCCCACCATAATTTTATTCGTGCCTGGTTCAAACCTCATCGCGTTAAAAGTATAATAGGTCACAAATTCTACTAAGCCTTGATTGCCAAAAGTGGCATCAATCAGCCCATTTGATTGTAATTTTTTTATAAAAGCATAAGTATTTGTTCCTGTTCCAGTGCTTCCGCAAACATAAAGTTCATTATTCAGCAAAAGCATGGCTTTAATTTCTGTGCGCAAACTTGCCACTTGAATGGTGGTTTTCCCAGAAGAGCCGTAACTATTATCAATGCTGCCGTTCACTAAGAGATGTCTCACATATGCATGGCCATTCCCAAAAGGGTTGTAGGCCACAAGCACTGATCCATCAGGTAGGGCAATCAGTCTGTCGCAAAGTCTACTTCCATCACTTATAAGTCGACCATCGGTATCAAAGGTGTTATCAAGACTGCATGGAGTCTGTGCAATGGCATTGAATGCAAATACAATGGATATTAGAAAAATGAGTATATTTTTTTGCATGGGAATAATTTTTTACAAGACGTAATTATTCATGAATATGTTAGATGTATACATGTGGACTATTTTTTTGCTCCCGATAATCCGTAAAGTCACCGCATGATTCGGTTCGGGAACCCTTTCATGCGATATTAAGCCGAATTTATTTATTCTTGATAATTCATCGAATCAACACTTAACTCTTCAATTTAATCATGCTTCATGTGCCAAAACATCAGGTAACTACCATACTTCGGGCAGGGACAGCAACGAATATCCTACGCGCCTCGCGTAGATAGCAGTGTATGGCCCAGTCTCGTTGTGTTGAATTTGAATCATTCGGAAATGATTATCTTGCCAACACAACGAGAGCCCGCCAAAAATAGGCTCGATAAGTATGCATGACTCGATTTTTTTAGAATAAAAACTAGGTGTACTTTTGCGACATGCAAACACTACAAGATACCCTTACAGCCCAACTGATAGAAAGAGAAGAAAAGTACAATGCACACAATTATCACCCTTTACCGGTGGTATTAGAAAAAGGCAGCGGTGTGCATGTGTGGGATGTAGAAGGCAAGCAGTATTATGATTTTTTAAGCGCTTACTCTGCCAATAACCAAGGGCATTGTCATCCTGGAATTACTGAAGTATTTATTGCACAAGCACAAAAACTAACCTTAACGTCTAGAGCATTTCATAGTAAATTATTAGGCGAATTTGCTGAATACATCACCAACTATTTTGGCTATGATAAAGTTTTACCCATGAATACGGGCGCTGAAGCGGTTGAAACAGCTTTGAAACTGGCACGTAAATGGGGCTACATGAAAAAAGGTATCCCTGAAAACCAGGCCAAAATCGTAGTGTGTTCAGAAAATTTTCATGGTCGCACTATTAATATTATTTCCTTTAGTACCGATCCTTCTGCTAAAAGCGGCTTTGGTCCTTTCACCCCAGGCTATTTAGTAATTCCATATAATGATGTTCAAGCTTTGGCTGATGTTTTAAAAGATCCAACCATTTGTGCTTTTATGGTTGAGCCTATTCAAGGAGAGGCTGGGGTGATGGTGCCAGATGCAGGTTACTTGAGTACTTGTTTCGAGATGTGTCAATCTGCTAATGTATTATTTATTGCCGATGAAATTCAAACAGGTTTAGCACGAACAGGTAGAATGCTAGCTATCGACCATGAAGATGTCAAAGCTGATATACTAATTTTGGGTAAGGCTTTAAGTGGCGGTGCAATGCCGGTGAGTGCTGTATTATGCAATGACGAAATTATGTTAAACATCAAGCCCGGTGAACATGGATCAACCTATGGAGGTAATCCACTTGGATGTGCTGTATCTATAAAAGCCTTACAAGTATTGAAGGATGAAAATATGGCTGAGAATGCCGAAAAAATGGGAGCCTATTTACGCGCTCAATTGGTGGCCTTGAATAGCCCGTTTATTTCTATCGTTCGAGGTAAAGGCTTATTGAATGCCATTGTTATTAAACACGACAACCCCGAAGCAGCTTGGGATCTTTGCATAGAAATGATGAACAATGGGTTATTAGCCAAACCAACCCATGGCGATAAGATAAGATTTGCTCCACCACTGCTCATCACCAAACAACAAATAGATGATTGTGTACAAATCATCGCAAAGAGTTTGTCTATTCTTGAAACGCTCGTTTAATACCGATGAAAGTTAGTGGGTTTAGCTTTATCAAAGATGCCATAAAGTACGATTATCCAGCGGTGGAAGCCATTCGATCTATATTGCCACTCTGCGATGAAGTGGTGGTAGCTGTAGGCAAATCTTCAGATCAAACTCTTCAACTGATTCAATCTATTGACCCAAATAAAATTAGAATTGTAGAAACCATTTGGGATGAAAGTAAACGCGAAGGTGGACAAGTACTCGCCCTTGAAACGGATAAGGCGTATGAGGAAATAAATTCGAATACGGATTGGGCTTTTTATATTCAAGGTGATGAAGTAGTCCATGAAAAATATTATCCTGTAATCCGAGAGGCGATGCAGACTTACAAAGATGATGATGAAGTAGATGGCTTATTATTTCATTATCTACATTTTTATGGCTCTTACGATTATGTAGCAGCAGCTTCAAATTTTTATAAAAAAGAAATTCGCGTAGTCAGAAAGCGACCTGGGATATATTCTTACAGAGATGCACAAGGATTTAGAAAAAACGGAAATCAGAAATTAAGAGTTGTTCAAATAGAGGCTTATATCTATCACTATGGTTGGGTAAGAAAGCCAGAGGCTATGCAAGCCAAAGTGACTAATTTTCATAAGTATTGGCATGATGATACTTGGATAGAAGATCATGTATTGAAAGCTAATGAATTTGATTATTCTGCTATAGATCAATTAAGCAAGTTTCAAGGCACTCACCCACAAATCATGCAAGCTCGTATCGATCAGCAAAACTGGACTTTCGATTACGATTTATCACATAATAAATTCAGTATAAAAGAGCTTATAAAGAATGTTCTATTCAAACTTTTTAAAATTGATTTGAATTACAAGAATTATGAATTATTAAAAAGAGGAGTTAAATAGTTTTACTCACCAATTTCGCTGATGGCTTTGGCAGCCACAAAACCACTAGTCCATGCATGTTGAAAATTAAACCCGCCTGTTATACCATCTACATCCATAATTTCGCCACCAAAGTATAAGCCAGGTATGATATTGCTTTCCATGGTATAAGCATTAATTTCTTGTAATCGTATGCCACCACAAGTCACAAATTCTTTTTTAAAGGTTGTCTTTCCATTTACATCCATTTCATGCGCAGTTAAATAATGAATCAGTTTGTTTTGTGCTTTACTGCCTAATTCACTCCATCGGGTTTGCAAATCAATGTCTGCAAGTTGTAATAAAAATTCCCATAAACTTTTAGGTAAGCCAAACGGATTTTTGTGTCCTAAACTTAAATCACTTTGTCTATTTCTGATACTATTCCATGATTCTCTTAAGGCTTGTTCAGACTGATTAATCCAATTGATTTGAATTTGAAATTGATAATTCATGCTGGCTAAATCTCTTGCACCCCAAGCCGATAAACGCAAAATAGCAGGTCCGCTTAAACCCCAATGTGTAAATAAAACTGGGCCTAGTTCTTTGAGTTTTGTGCCTACAATTTTTACCACGGCGTCCTCAACTACCACGCCCATTAACTCAGTTAATTTTTTATCTGTTATGTTGAAAGTAAATAAAGAAGGTACAGGTAATTCTATGCTATGACCTAGCACTTGTAACCAGGCAAAGGATTCGGCTTTTGCATAACCACCGCCCGCAAGAAACACATAGTCTGCTATTAAATCGGATTTATTTTTTAAGGCAATAAGAAATTGATTGCCTTGTTTTTTAATGCCTATGGCCTCATGATGCAATTTGATTTCTACTTGATATCGATCAGCTTCTGCTAACAAGCAATCTATAATTGTTTGCGAAGAATCTGTGTTCGGAAACATACGCCCATCTTCTTCAGCTTTTAAAATCACCCCTCTGTCTTCAAACCAAT
>JAGNOY010000081.1 GCA_017989935.1 Chitinophagaceae bacterium | reverse complement strand
GTTGAATGAGTTATGCAATCAAATTATGTCTGATGGCAATTATTTTCCTGCATTAGAATATGGCAAGCAAGCATTGATGTTATCTCAAACACTTCATTTTAAAAGAGGAGAGGCTAATGCAAATCGATTGATGGGTAGGATTCAGAAGAAACTAGGAAATCATCCTGAATCTTTGAAGTGTTTTTTAGCTACCTTGAAATTAAACGAAGAACTTGGAGATAAGAAAGGCATTGCTGGAGCCTACAATAATATTGGCACCGTATATCTTGAACAAAAGCAATATGAAGAAGCCTTGTCGAATATAAATAAAGCATTAGCCATTTTTAAAGAAATTAAGGATAAAACATGGATCCATAATACCTATACAAATTTGGGTAATATTTATACTGATCAAGGAAAGTATACTGAAGCCATGAGCAATTATACTATGGCCTTGCAAATCAGACAAGAGTTAGGTGATATAAAAGGCGTGTCTGCCATTTATAATAATATAGGTCTAGTAAATCAATTGCAAAGAGACTATAAGACGGCGGCAGAAAATTTTACAAAAGCATTGAACTTAGCGAAAAGCCTTGACTATAAAGGCGGCATGGCCAATGCTTATTTTAACTTGGGTATGGCCAATATTGGGCAAAAAAAGTATACAGATGTACGTGATAATATGTTGCAAAGTTTATCGCTTTGTGAAGAAATGAAAAATCTTGACGGCATCAAAGAATGTTATCAAGGATTATCGACCTTAGATAGTGCACTAGGTAATTTCAAAGGTGCCTTGATGAATTATAAAATATTTGTACAATATAGAGATAGTCTGATTAATGAGGAGAATACCAAGAAAATAGTACAGCAGCAAATGCAGTATGAATTTGATAAAAAGGAAATAGAACAGCAGATGGTACAACAAAAGAAAGAGGCCATTATGAAGAGGAATAGAAATTTAGTATTCTTAGGTATTGGTATGGTTATGCTGTTGATGTTATGGTGGTTTTACCAAAGTAGACAAAAGCAAATTGCTTCCAGAAAACTAGCCTTAGCTGAAATGAAGAGCCATATCAGTCGAGATCTTCATGATGAAATTGGAAGCACCTTAAGTAGCATCTCTATGCAGGCAGAAGTGGTAGGGCGTAAACTCATGAAGCAAGAAAACGCCCAAGAAATTGTACATAATATTAGTATGGTGTCTAAAGATATGATGTCTAAGATGAGTGATATTGTGTGGAGTTTGAATTTGAATCATGAGCGTCTTGAAGTACTTGTACATCGCGTAGAAGATTTATGTGCGATTCACTTAACGCCCATTCAAATTGAGTTTGAAGTAAGCGCATCGGATGAAGTCAAGAATAAAACATTAAGTGCTATTTCGCTCAAGGAGTGTTATTTGATGATTAAAGAAAGCATGAATAATATGATGAAATATGCTGAGGCAACTATGTTTAGTGTATCATTTTCTGTATTGTCCGATCAAGTGCAAATTTTAATTCTTGATAATGGAAAAGGTTTTGTTACAGCCAACAAAACAAATAAATTGGGTGGTGAAGGATTGAAGAATATGCAAGCAAGAGCAGATAAAATGAAGGGTAGTATAGACATTCATTCTGATCAACAAAACGGTACAAAAATTTCAATATTAATTCCATTGGCAAGCTAGCTAACCAGTATTGGTAATAGGCTAACTCACAGGAAGGATATAATTTTACAACACTATGAAAAACGATACTAAATTAAAGGTTATCTTGTTTGATGATCATGAAGCGGTTAGAACATCAATTCAATTAATGATAGAGGATATGGCGCAAGCTGAATTAATTGGTGCATTTGAAAATTGCGACACCTTAATGAATGATATATTGTATTGCAAGCCAGATGTAGTGATTTTAGATATTAGTATGCCCGGCATGAATGGCATAGATGCAGTGAAGGAAATTCGAAAAAAGTATGAAAATTTACCCATATTGATGTTAACTACTTTTGATGATGATGCGCATGTATTTGATGCTATCAGCGTTGGTGCAAATGGCTATTTGTTAAAAAATGCCTCCATACAGAAACTCGCAGAAGCTATTGTGGATGTGCATGAAGGAGGTGCGCCCATGTCGCCCAGTATTGCACGCAAAGTATTAAATCAATTCAGACAGCAACAAGGTGTTCGTGAGGATTACCAATTGAGTCCGAAAGAGACAGCAGTGCTGCAATATCTTGTGCAAGGATTGGCGTATAAACAAATAGGTGCAAAAATGAATATTACTTATGATACCGTGAGAGCGCATATGAAAAAAATATACGAAAAGTTGCATGTGGCATCTATGACAGAAGCTGTTGCTAAGGCCATTCACATGAAACTGTTTAATTAAAAATTCCTGGGTCATTCAGCCTGCCTGAAACGATACGTGATTGAATCTATTGTAAACAAGCTGTTTTTTTATGCTCCCAATAATCATTTCAGTTGCCTGATGTGTCGGTTTGGGAACCCTAGCAAGTTTAGTTCATAAAGGAAGTTGCATTTTTACATCTATTCTGTAAAGCCCCTCTGTGCACCTCTGTGTTGCATTTCCTCTGTGAACCTCTGTGGTATATGCAATTTATTTTACACGGAGTTGCACAGAGAAGATCACAGAGTTGCACAGAGGAGTTATTGCCTAGGTAAATTGAATGTAATCTCTGTGGTTCTCTGTGTTGCATTTCCTCTGTGTAACTCTGTGTACATGTATTTCAGTAATGTTTCATTTGAAGTCCTAGTAAGTTTTAGTTCCTGAAGCGAGTTAATTTCATCGATTCTGTATAGTCTCTGTGCACCTCTGTGTTGTATTTCCTCTGTGCACCTCTGTGAACATGCATTTCAGAAATATTTCATTTGAAGTCCTAGTTTGTTTTAGTTCCTAAAGCGAGTTAATTTCATCGATTCTGTATAGTCTCTGTGCACCTCTGTGTTGCATTTCCTCTGTGCACCTCTGTGAATATGCATTTCAAAAAGTTGCGGCGGGTCCCCATGCAGGCGCACGAAATGACTACAGCCATCCTTGGGGGCATCCCCTATTTATGTGGTAAACGATGTAATCAAAACAAGTACTTTTGTATATAAATTTTAACGATTGATACAAGTTTTACTTTTCGAGGATAATGAAGATTTTATCGATGGGATGAAGGAATTGGTGCATGACACAGAAGATATCGAAATTTGTGCGGTGTACACGAATTGTCGTGAAATTGTAAGGCATGTACAATTTTACAAACCCGACTTGGTGATTATGGATATTGATATGCCTGTGACAAATGGTTTGGAAGGGTTACGCATTATGCGTGCTGCTGGTTTGGAAACTATTGTAGTGATGCTTACAGTGTTCGATGACAATGAACGAATTTTTCAAGCAGTAAGCAGTGGGGCATCAGGTTATTTATTAAAAACAAGTTCACCAGACAAAATCATTCAAAGTATTCGCGAAGCTGTAGATGGAGGTGCGCCTATGACGCCGTCGGTAGCTAAACAGGTGTTGAAATTATTTTCAGCGCCATTTCAACAATCAGCCGAACTGCTCAAGCTTACACCACGCGAACATGATGTGCTATCTTTTTTGGTAAGAGGATATAGTTACAAAATGGCAGCAAGTGAAATGCAAATAAGTATTGAAACACTCAGGTATCACGTTAAAAACATTTACACTAAATTACATGTAAATTCGAAGAGCGAGGCAGTGGCGAAAGCGATTCATAACCGACTTATTTGAACGAACGTTTGGCTAAATGAGTTATGATTATTATTGAGGGGGACCTTTTTTTCTTACGGCTATTAATTAACAACATCTTGTTTGATTAAAATATTTTGGTGAATGAAGAATTATCTATTGTGTTGTATTGCGCTATTTTTTTCTGTTCAGTCGTTTTCGCAATACGATCATTTAAAATTCAAGCACTATTCCACAGAAAATGGATTATCACAAGCAAGTATTTACCAAATTTATCAAGATAAAAAAGGCTTTATTTGGTTGGCAACCTGGGATGGGTTAAATCGTTTTGATGGCTATCAATTTACAGTATTCAAACCTAATTTGAATAACAAGCATTCTATTCGTGGATCAAGAATTAGTAGTATGGTTGAAGATGATTCCGGGCATCTGTGGGTAGGCACTTATGAAGCCTTGAATAAATATGATCCGAGCACCAATCAGTTTACGCCCTATTATGTTGAGGGAGCAACTGGCAAATTTGAAACAAGGTATAATCCTTTTTTTATTGATGAATCAAAAGAATTATGGTTTACTTACAATACCGAAAACCTTGGATCTATGAATATCGTCACTGGTAAGGTGACCTTATACCATTTTGCAGATGGGCACATGAAACACTGCGCTATTGTAGAGAAAAAGTTGAATACTTCGAAACAATCTGTTGAAATTATTTATACAAGTGGCCGAAATGGGTTAAACAAAATTGATCTTAAAGGAAGGAAGGTGACGCATTATTTTTCTGAAAATAAAGTTAACCATTATGGTTCAAAGAAATTTATTTGGCAAGTAGTTGATGATGGTTATTCATTATGGTTGGCAACGCAAGATGATTTGTATTCGATGAACAAGCTCACACAGCAATTTATGTGTTATCCATATGAGCAAAATATGTATGCAGCCAAGGCATTAACTTCTTTGGCTATCGATAGCAAAGGCATGTTGTGGTGCGCTACTGAAGGAAATGGATTGTGGATTTTTGATTTGAAGCAACAAAAGTTTAAGAAACGTTACATTAATAATACGTCTGATCCGCATTCGCTTGCCAATAATATTCTCAATTCGGTATTTGCTGATAAGGAAGACAATATTTGGGTAAATACAGATCCATATGGCATTGATAAAGTAAATCCTTATCAGCAATTCTTCGGACTGCTCACAAATACAGAAAGTGTCGGAAAGATAAATTCAAATACCATTTGGAGCATGTGTGCTTTTGACAAATCTAAGGTGATACTTTGTTTCAATCAAAGCGGTCCGATGCTATACGATTTTATCAGTGGGGCCAGAAGCGTGTATCAACTACCTCAAAGCTATAAGAACACCTCTATTTATCATATTGCAAAAGATCAAGACGGACAAATTTGGATGGCGACAGATAATGGTTTGTATACAACTAAGGATACCTTCAAACACTTGCAACAAGTAGATGCGTATAAAAAATTTAATGTGACAATTCTAGAGCATGCAAATTCAATACTATTTGGTACAGAAGAAGGGGTTTCATTATTTAAAAAGCATGGTGAGTCAGTCAATAAGGTAAGTATTGCCGCATTGTCTAATCTTAAAGTCAGCACCATGGCTGCAAACAGTCTTAATAATTTATTTGTGGCCACAGTAGATAAAGAACTAATCATTACAGATGCTTCATATAAAGAACTAAGTAGACATCGCCTTCCATTTATCATAAAATGTATGTTGCCTAAAGCAAATGAAACACTTTGGTTAGGGACAAATATGGGCCTTGTAAAGTATAATCTAACAAACCATAGCTATCGGATTTTTACAGAGTCAGAAGGATTAGCAAACCAGTATATTTATGGAATTCAAGAAGATAGATTCAACAGATTGTGGTTGAGTAGCAACAAGGGCATTTCGTTATTTAACTTGTCAAATTATGAAATCACCAACTTTGATATTGCACAAGGTTTGCAAGGATGGGAGTTTAATACGAGATCGTTTTGTACTTTACCAAATGGTACCATGTTATTTGGTGGAGTATCTGGAGCAAATTATTTTATGCCAAGCCAATACAAGCAAATTAATTTTGAAGCTAATGTAGAGTTGATTAGTGCAGATATCAATAATAAAACAGTACCACTTAATTTAATTCAAGATTCATCAAACCCGTATCGGTGTAAATTTGATCAGAATAATATATCACTTGAATTTGTGGCAATTGACTTTATGAAGTCTAACACCATTCAATATTTTTATAAATTAAAAAAGGACGCTACATGGGTTTCATTAGGCAATAAAAGAACGTTGCAATTGGTGAATATGAAACCCGATAAATATGAAATTTGTATACAAGGAAGATTATCAAATAAAGAAGTGTCGTCGACCATGCGAACTATTTACATCGAAGTAGAAGCCCCTTTTTACCAAAGAACTTGGTTTTATATATGCGGTGTTTTATTTATAGGGTTCATTGCTTATAGTATTTTTTACTACAAGCTTCAAGGGATTAAGCGGGTTGAACAATTAAGAAACAAACTAAGTAGAGATTTGCATGATGATATGGGCGGCACCTTGAGTAGCATTAATATGTTGAGTCGTACTTCTAGCAATATGAATCCTGAGAAAGCGAAATTGGCGTTAGAAAAAATTAATCTGAGAAGTCAAAAATTACTTGGTAAAATGAGTGACATTATTTGGAATATCAATCCTTATCATGATGGATTAGAAGAAATGATCACACGTATGCGGAACTATGCAGCCTTGATGTTGGAGACTGCCGGAATTGAGTATCAGATTTTTTTTCCTGAAGAGAAGATAGAAGATAAAATTAGTTTAGATAAGAAATCAAACACTTATTTAATTTTTAAGGAGGCGATAAATAATTTATGTAAATATTCACATGCTACCATGGCGGTATTAGAATTACGATATCATGATAAAAAAATATTTATTCGAGTGGAAGATAATGGTATAGGATTTGATTCTAAGTTATTGACACATGTGGGAGGCTTAGAGACCATGAAACAAAGAGCCAAAGAAATGAAAGCAAAGATTACCATTGAATCTAACATTGACAAAGGCACTTGTATTAAACTCTCTGTTTTATAATTCAATAGCTTTTATAGAGGCTTAGCCTACCTCTTTATGTGGTTTTTTAGAATTGGTTTAGAGAATAAGTTTGTAAATAATTATTCTTAATCAACAATCAAACCATGAAAAAAATTAGTGATCTAACCAAGTACAAAGGCATATTGCCTTATGCCAGCGAGTTGTTTGGCGTTTATCAACCCTTATTAGGATGGAAATCTGCACGAAAGACCAAACGAATTCAGGCGGCTCTAAACTCAGCAAAAACTCAGTTTATGCAGAATTTGCTGAAAAACTATAAACCAGATGTTACAATAGAATTTGCGCCGAATGGAAATGTATTACAACGAAAAATTGAAACGGGAAACTTATTTAAGAACAAGTTGAATCCGCAAAACGAAAGTCGTTTATTGCAAATGATTTCTACAAGTTTACTTGAAAGAGATATGCCTAATGTTAACGATTGGAAGCAGCTGTTATCAAAAGAAGCGCTAACCATTTTGTTAAAAGAGAAAGTGTTTACTCAGTATCAGGAAGCTACCTTTTCGACTATCGAAACCATCGGTTCCTTAAATCAAATGGAAGGAGAAACGGATACTGAATTTATACACCGAAAGGCAAGCTTAGTGAGTGAGGCTAATAGTCTATTACTTTCAAATATGAATAAGGAATCAGTGATTGCAGGATTGCTTATTGATTGGTCATCACAAGGAATGAATAAGTCATTAGAAGAATTATTTTATAATCAAACTAACTTGGAAGTAGATGAAGAAATACGCAACATGCAACAACTTTTACAAGATGAATTGCTAGATCCCTATTTGAGTTTCGATCCTAAGAAAGATATCAAAGATGTTGTAGTTTCTCCTTTAGGTGTGGTTCATTTGTATCGACAATACTTTTTTGAATTAGATACATTTTTAGGTTCACCTGTTGAGCATGTATGGCTTAGTCCTGGTTCCTCTGTAGTGTTGGTTGAAATAAATACGCATAAAACCACCACAGAAAAAACATTTGAATTTTTTCGAGAAACAAAAAACACCTCTGAAACAAATACAACTATAGAAATAGATTTAAATTCTGCCGTTGAAAAGGA
>JAGNOY010000080.1 GCA_017989935.1 Chitinophagaceae bacterium | reverse complement strand
ATAAAAATAATTTCATCTACGCCACTTTTATCCAAACTCGCACTTGAAGATATTCGCCATATAGTAACTTTCGTTTGTGCTCAAACAACGGATAAAAGTTTGGCTTCGATTTCAATATTTTTAGCTGCCTCGAATCTTAGGCCGTCTCTTCTATGAAGATTTTTTGAAATATCTTGGTATAAGATAGTTGACATCTGAGATTATTAGTTTTGTTAGGTAACTTAACGGATAAGCATTAATATTTTTCAATATCGAAGGATAGGAACTTTTTAGTCGACTAATCAGCTTAATAGCAATAATGCTAGCCAGAACTACATATATTTTACTCAATGTTTAGACTTCTTTTTTTGATCTTCCTATTTCCTTTTACTTCTTATGGGCAAAAGAGCTCACAAACAATTCGTGGAATAATAACTGATAAACTAACTCAAACACCACTGATAGGCGCATCTGTGGAAATCATTTCATTACAAAAAGGAACAAAGTCAGACACTCTTGGGAAATATGATCTTACAGATATTTCACCTGATAGGTATGAAATTAGGGTCGCGTATGCAGGTTATAAAAGCATCACTATCCCCAATGTAGTTGTAACATCTGGCAAGGAAGTAATATTAGATATTGCCATGGAAGAAAGCTTTAAGCAATTAAATCAATTGGTTGTGAAGGCAACTAATAAAGCTGGTACCAATAATAAATTAGCAAGTGTAAGTGCTAGAAATTTTTCGATGGAAGAAGTAAGCAGATATGCAGGTGGTAGAAGTGACCCGGCTCGTTTAGTTGCTAACTTTGCAGGTGTTAGCGCTCCTGATGATAGTAGAAATGATATTGTAATTCGAGGAAATTCTCCAGTAGGTGTGCTTTGGAGAATAGATGGTATGAATGTAACTAATCCAAATCACTTTGCATCCGTTGGCACTACAGGCGGTGCTGTAAGCGCTTTAAATACTAATTTATTAAAGAATTCTGATTTTTTCACGTCTGCTTTTCCTGCAGAATATGGCAATGCAACAGCTGGTGTTTTTGATTTAGGTTTTAGAAATGGGAATAATAGAAAAAGAGAAACTACGTTGCAAATAGGTGTTATTACTGGGCTTGAAGCAACCACTGAAGGACCCTTCAGTAAAAAAAGTGATGCATCCTATTTAGTGGGTTACAGATATGCTTTAGCAGGTGTTGCTCAAAAATTGGGTGTAAATATTGGTACCACCGCAACACCATCTTATCAAGATTTGTCTTTTAAAGTAAATAGCGGTACTACTAAAATTGGAAAATTCTCATTATTTGGAATATTGGCTACAAGTACCATTGAAATAGGAGGGGGTAGTTCTAATACCTTATATGGAAATGGAAATCAAGTTGATTTTGCCAGCAAAATTGGAATTATAGGTTTTAATCATTTTAGGCAAATCAATAAAAAATCGTTTATAAGTACAACCTTTGGGATAAACTATTCGAGTACTGATCAAACAGGTTATGCTACAGATAGACCTACTGATTCTGTTTTTACAAAAGAGGTAAATAATGTAGCCAAAACTAGCTATCACATAAGTACAACGTATAATTCAAAAATAAATTCTAGGCTGTTCTTTAAAGCAGGTATTCAAGATGAAATAATAGGGTTGAATTTATACTATAAAACAAAAGACAGAATTTTTGATAATTACAAACAAATATGGGATTACAACAGCAGTACCAATTTAGCACAAGCTTTTGCTCATATAAAATATAATGTTTCTGAAAAATTAACTCTAAATGCAGGACTTCATGCTCAATTATTTTTACTAAATAATTCAATTTCTATAGAACCAAGAATTGGTCTTATTTATAACGTAACAACTAATAGTACTTTTAATTTAGGATATGGTTTGCATTCGCAATTACAACCTATGAATGTTTATTTTCTACAGAGCACAGATGCCAATGGGAACAATGTTTACAACAATAAAAATTTAGACTTTACAAAAAGTCATCATATTGTGTTAGGCTATAATTTACAACCTGCTAATAACTGGAGAATTAAAGCAGAAGTTTATTATCAGTCTATTTACAATGTGCCCATAAGCATTTCATCAAGTAGCTATTCTATGCTGAATACTGGTTCTACATTCAAAACAGACTTAACAGATAGCTTGGTAAACAAAGGAACTGGGAAAAATTATGGGTTAGAATTGACGATTGAAAAGTTTTTTAGCAAAGGATATTATGGTTTATTTACTTCTTCATTGTATAGTTCAACATACAAGGCAAGTGATGGTGTAGAAAGAAACACCGCATTTAATGGTCGATATGTTTTTAATATTTTAGGAGGTAAAGAATGGAAAGTAGGCAAGGCAAAGCGTAATAAAATTTCTACTGATATTAAATTTACCAATGCAGGAGGAAGAGCTTATACACCCATTGATTTAACTTCATCGAATGCTATTGGCCGTGAAGTACTTTCAAGCGATATGTATTCAGATTTTTATGCCAATTATTATCGTTTGGATTTTAAGGCTGGTTTTACCTTGAATGGTCGTAAGCGAAAACTATCACATACTTTTTCGTTAGACTTTCAAAATATAACGAATCATAAGAATGTATTTTCTCAAAACTATGACGACAGATCTCGAAGTATAAATACTACTTATCAATTAGGTTTTTTTCCGAATGTGGTGTATAAGCTGCAGTTTTAATAGTACTAGAATGAAAGCCTCACGAAGTTAATTAGTTGCATGGTGCCATCGCCGTTGCAGATGATTAATGTTTCCGTCGATGACCCACAAAAAAATACGAACCACTTTCATGATCCGTACTTAATAAATTTGTCATGGAACATTATAGTGTTCCTCGGCGTTCTTGTTCAGCTTCTATGCTTTCAAATAAGGCTTGGAAATTTCCTTTGCCAAATGACTTTGCTCCTTTACGTTGTATGATTTCGAAGAAAAGGGTAGGGCGATCTTCTACTGGTTTGGTAAATATTTGAAGTAAGTAACCTTCTTCGTCTCTGTCTACCATAATACCTAATGATTTCAATGTAGCCATATCTTCAGCAATAGTACCTACACGATCAACTACCGTATCATAATAAGTTCCAGGTACATGTAAAAATTCAACACCTGCTTTTCTCATTTCAGAAATGGTGAATACAATATCGTCAGTAGCAACTGCAATATGTTGACAACCTGCGCCACCATAGAAATCTAGATATTCTTCTACTTGTGATTTTTTTAAACCTATGGCAGGTTCGTTAATTGGAAATTTAATTCGACCATTTCCGTTTGTCATTACCTTACTCATTAAGGCAGTGTATTGAGTAGAAATGTCTTTATCGTCGAAGGTTACCAAGTTTGCAAATCCCATCACATTGGCATAGAAATCTGCCCATTTATTCATAGCACCAAGCTCTACATTTCCAACCATGTGATCGATATATTTTAATCCCTTTGTTCCGGGATTGTATTCGCTTTCCCATTTTTCAAAACCAGGTAAGAAAACACCTTTATAGTTTTTGCGCTCTACAAAAGTGTGAATAGTATCGCCATAAGTTTTGATGGATGCTTTCACCACTTCACCATTTGTATCAGAAAATACTGTGGGTTCCATCACAATTTCAGCACCACGACTAGTTGTTTCTTCAAATGCTTTTCTAGCATCATCCACCCATAAGGCAATGACTTTTACACCATCCCCATGACGACGAATATGATGTGAAATTTCGCTTTCTGGATTAAATGGTGTTGTTAAAACTAATTTGATTTTATCTTGACTAACCACATAAGAACAATATTCCCGATTGCCTGTTTCTAATCCACAATATGCAAAAGATTCGAAGCCAAATGCTGTTTTATAATAGTGTGCTGCTTGTTTAGCATTCCCTACATAAAGTTCTACATAGTCTGTGCCATTGATGGGTAAAAAATCTTTCGCTTCTTCAAAAATCTTTTGAATACCATAATTGTAGTTTTCTACATGTGTTAAGTTTGATGTGTTCATTTTTACTAGTTTGAATGAGTTCCTAAATAAGTTGCAATATCTTCGGCAGTGGTCTTTAATCCTGCTTTATGCTGATTCCAGTTTGCTGGACAAACTTCACCATTTGCTTCATGAAAATTTAAAGCATCTACCATTCGAAGTGTTTCATCTACACTTCTTCCGAGAGGTAAATCATTAATCACTTGATGTCTAATGACCCCATTTTTATCGATAAGAAATAAACCTCTAAATGCAACTGGGTTTCCTTCGAATTGTATTTCTTCTTCTACTAGGGAGTAGCTTCCTGCTAATACACCAAATTGAATAGAAATAGTTTTAGATAAATCAGCCACAATTGGGTAGGTGACGCCTTTGATGCCGCCTTTATTTCTTTCTGTGTTTAACCATGCCCAATGGGAATATTTCGAATCTGTAGAGCAAGCTACCAACACAGTATCTTTTGATTCAAATTCTTTTATTTTGTCTTGAAAGGCAATTAACTCTGTAGGACAAACAAAAGTAAAGTCCATAGGATAAAAGAAAAACACTACATTCTTTTTTCCAATATACTGAGTGAGAGAAAAATTTTCTAAGAATTCATTACCGTTGATGACTGCTTCTTCGTTAAAGTTGGGGGCCTTTTTGCCAATAAGGTTTTTCATTACTTATTTATTTTAATTGTGATTAATTTCTAATTCTTCTAGCCATGATTTGTAATAATCTTTCACATCAATCTTTACTGCTTCTTCTGTAATCATGACTGGCATAAACGGATCTATCATCACAGCTAATTCATGGGTTTCTTTTTTGCCTATACTTCTTTCAATGGCACCAGGATGTGGGCCATGAGGTATGCCTCCTGGATGTAAAGTGATTTGTCCTTTAGCAATATTATTACGACTCATAAAATCACCATCTACATAATACAATAATTCATCGCTATCAATATTGCTATGATGATAGGGCGCTGGGATAGCATCTGGGTGATAATCGTAAAGTCTTGGCACAAATGAGCAAATGACGAAATTTTTGCTTTCAAAAGTTTGATGTATGGGCGGAGGCATATGTATACGGCCAGTCAATGGTTCGAAATTGAATATAGAGAAGGTATAAGGGTAGTGGTGGCCATCCCATCCAGCCACATCAAAAGGATGATTAGCATACACATAAGGGAACATCATGCCTTTTTTCTTAATAAAAATATCAAACTCACCTTGTTCATCATAAGTTTTTAAATTATGTGGACGTTGAATATCTCTTTCACAAAATGGTGAATGCTCTAGCATTTGTCCAAATTCGTTTCGATAACGGCTAGGTGTAAAAATAGGATCAAAAGATTCAACATACAACAATCGATTCTTATCAGTATCAAAATGAATTTTATATACAGTGCCTCTTGGAATCACAATATAGTCACCATATTTAAAATCTAATTCACCAAACATGGTGAATAATTTTCCACTTCCTTGATGAATGAAAATGAGTTCATCAGCATCTGCATTCTTGTAAAAGTAGGAAGTTGATTCTGTAGGTGCAGCTAAACCTATATGCATTGCTGCATTGACAAAAAGTGTTTTTCTGCTTTTGATGTAATCTTTTTCAGGTTGAATATCAAACCCATTAAAACTCATTGCATCTAAACCATTTTCTATGGCAATTTTCGGAGCGACAGAATATGCCTTATCTTTTTGTTTAACGCGAGTTGGTGGATAGAGATGATAAACTAAAGATGACATCCCACCAAATCCTTGGGTGCCTACAAGTTCTTCTTGATATAAATTTCCATTAGGTTGTCTTGTTACAACATGTCTTTTTTGAGGAATGGTTCCTAGTGTATGGTAAATTGGCATTGGTGTATTTTAATTAGATAATTTTTAAGAATAAGATTAATGGCATTTAAAAAAGTCAAAAGGTTCAAGGCAATCTTGGCATTTATATAAAGCCTTGCAGCCAGTAGAACCAAATTGTGAGATGACCTTTGTATGTGAAGAATTACATCTTGGGCAATGAACAATCAAGCTAGTAGGTTGAAACCAATTCACACATGATGAATGCATAGGTGCGGCTATACCGAATTTTCTTAACTTTTCTTTGGTTTCATTACTCATCCAATCTGTTGTCCATGCTGGCGAAAGTGAAGTCGTTACTGTGATATGTTCGAAGTTCAGGTTTTGAAGCAAACTAATAATGTCTTTTTCAATGATACTCATAGCTGGACAACCTGCATAAGTGGGTGTTATGACAACTTCAATAGTGTTTTCATGAAGATGGATATCTCGAAGTATGCCAATTTCTTGTATAGAAACAACAGGAATTTCTGGATCACAAATTTCAGCAAGGAAATTTAAAACTTCTTTTTTTGAATATTGTATTGTGTTTACCATGTGGCATCAGGATAGGCGCGTTGTAGAAATTGCATCTCAGTTAATAAATGTCCAAAGTACTCCGTATGTATTCCTTGTCCACTTCCAGTTTGCATGTAAGTAGATGTTGGCAATGAAATGGACGATTCTTTTAAGATAGAACTCATTAATTCAATCCATTGATTTTTTAAACTTTGAAGATCAATCGAAATTCCTTGATCTAATAATTCTTTGTCTGACTCGTTCATCTCGAATAATTCATCAGTAAAAGGCCAAAGTTCTTGATAAGCCTCTTGCAATTTTTCATTGCTCAAATCTGTTCCTTTGCCTAATCTAAAACTCCACTCTTTAGCATGGGATAAATGATAACGAATTTCTTTTAGCGATTTTACGGCAATGGCTGCCAAGGTTTCGTCCTTTGATTGGCTCAATGCAGTATATAAATAAAATTCATAGCAAGAGAGAATAAGTTGTTTTGCCATTGTGAATGCAAAGTTTCCTTTTGGTAATTCGGTAATTAACAAATTATAAAACTGTCTTTCATCTCTTTTATACACCAAATCATCCGCTGTTCTATCTTTAGCTTCAATTTCACTAGCATATTTTAATAATGCTTGCGCACGACCGATATAGTCTAGCGCTATATTTGTTAATGCTAAATCTTCTTCTAAGATCGGACCATTGCTACACCATTCAGACAATCTATGTCCATGAATCACCGCACTATCTCCTAAACGGAGTATATACTTGAATAAATTTTCTTGTTGAGTCATTTCTATATTTTTTAAATTTGTTTAGCACCTTCGGGCATAACGTAAAAAGTTGGGTGACGATATATTTTATCATTTGCAGGATCAAACAGCATATCTGCATCTTCTGGATTTGACGCTGTTACATATTTTGAAGGAATAACCCATATACTACTTCCTTCATTTCTTCTTGTGTAAATATCTCTGGCGTATTGAATAGCTAGCAATTTGTCAGATGCATGAACACTGCCTACGTGTGCATGATGACTGCCTGATTTTCCTTGTATAAATACTTCCCAAAGTTCAAGTTGTGTATCTGTTGACATCTTGTTATTTTTTATTTAGTTAGATTGAATTGTTTGTTCTTGATAAGCTTTCGCAGCATCTCTGACCCATTGTCCTTCTTCGTGCACGCGAATATGATGCTTCATTCTTTGGCGATTACATGGTCCATCGCCGTTTATTACCCGTTTAAATTCTTCCCAATTAATTTCCCCATGATCATAGCCTTCTTTTTCTTCATTCCATTTCAACTGATCATCTGGTATTTTTAATCCAATCACTTCAGCTTGCTGCACTGTTTTGTCGATAAATTTTTGTCTCAATTCATCATTACTCTTACGTTTAATTTTCCAAGTAAATGCATCACTTGAATGCGGCGACTGACTATCATGTGGACCGAACATCATCAACGATGGCCACCACCATCTATTCATGGCGTCCTGTGCCATAGCTTGTTGTTCTTTCGTACCATTCATCATGTTGGCCATTATTTCATAACCTTGTCTTTGATGAAAACTTTCTTCTTTACAAATTCTAAACATGGCTCTAGCATAAGGGCCATAGGAGGTTCGTTGCAACGATACTT